>CAZPAP010000093.1:0-1633 GCA_964584725.1 uncultured Gammaproteobacteria bacterium | reverse complement strand
CTCATTGGCTGGCATGAGCTCCAAAACCGGGCCTGTGAGCCGGAATGAGCCGCGTGTCAGATCCGCATTCGTCCGAGTGAACTGCATGTCTATCAGCTGGCTGATTATTCTGTCGCGGTCCACATCTTGGCTGGTGTTTATGTGCAAATGCGTCAGAGCATACACTTCGGGTGCGCCCAAACCATAGATGCACGAGACAGATGCGCAGATAATCACACCTTTCCTGGTCAGCAATGACTGGGTCGCGCTATGGCGCAAGCGGTCTATCTCCTCGTTGATGGCCGCGTCCTTCTCGATGTAAGTATCTGTTTTGGGGATGTAGGCCTCTGGCTGATAGTAATCATAATATGAAACAAAATATTCAACCGCATTCTCAGGGAAAAATTGCCTGAACTCATTGCACAGCTGGGCAGCCAATGTTTTGTTGTGCGCAATCACCAAGGTCGGCTTTTGTATCTGATTGATGACCTCGGCCATGGTAAAAGTCTTGCCCGTGCCTGTCGCGCCCAGCAAAGTTAAAAATCTGGCCCCCTTTTTCAGATTTGCGGCCAGTTGCTTTATGGCCTCTGGCTGATCGCCAGCAGGCTGATACGGTTCATGCAATTTGAATTTCATGGCTTTTAGCTCGGCGGTTGGTAATAGATGATGAGCTGCTGCTGGTTAAGGATTTGGCCTGCCACCGAGACATGGCTGTTGAAAACGTTCTTGCCTGGCTTGAGGAAAAAATCCAAACTGTATGCGCCAGAATCCTTGGGCACAGGAATCTTTTGGTCGTTTATGAACATCTGGAAATCCGGCCATTCAGCCTCAACTGTTTTTACGTCATACACCTGGCCCACGATCATCAAGCGGTTTTTGGTGATGGTCTGTTCGTGTTTGACGTATGTTCCGTCTTGGTAAGCAAAGAGCTGGTATTGGATCAAATCTTTGGTGACAGGCGGGCCTTCTTGCAAAGGGTCTTGAGCTGGAAATTGGACAAACCCGGTTTTAAGGACCACGACAACAGCGGCCACCAGGATGATTATGGCTAAAATCAAGTTTTGCCCCTGCACCAAGCGGGTCAAATATTTGACGCGTGGATCCTCCTTGGTGGATTTCTTTAGCAGGTACATAAGGCTCGACTTTTTGGCTTTTGTTTGGTAAATTCTTTTTCCATGAGATGGATGGATGATTCGCGGCCCATTATCGGCCTGGCGCCAATGGCGGATTTCACTGATCTGCCGTTTTGTCGTTTGATCCGGGACATTGATAAGCAATCAGTGATTTTCCGCGAAATGGTTTCGGCCGAGGCTTTGGTGCGCAACAACCGCAAGACTTTGGAGTTGTGCAAGTTTGAGCCGCAAGAAAGGCCGGTTGTGCAGCAGCTTTTCGGATCAGACCCGGCAGTGATGGCCAAAGCCGCGGCCTTGATCTGCGAAAAGTTCGCGCCAGACGGCATTGATATCAACATGGGATGCCCGGTCCACAAAGCGGTTTCACAGTTCAATGGTGCGTCGCTCATGAAAGATCCTGAGCGCGCCGCAGACATTATCAAGGCAGTGAAATCAGCCATTAATGTACCACTTAGTGCCAAAACTCGTCTAGGCTGGAGCGACCCCAAAGATGTGATTGAATTCGCGAAAACTTTGGAGCG
>CAZPAP010000092.1:0-1710 GCA_964584725.1 uncultured Gammaproteobacteria bacterium | reverse complement strand
TTTTGCGCGTTCTGCAAAATGTTTTGTCGCCTTTGCGTGTCTCTTTCGGCCCTGAACTTATTCCATATCTCCATTCCCTCACCTTCGACCCTGGCTCCTGGCCCAAATCGCGCGTAATCTTCCGCCCCATTTCCTATTCAGGCGCAGCCTCAGAGGTCATCAATCGCTTAGGCTTGTATTCAACCGGGCAAAAAGCGCGCGAAAAGTTGCGCGAACTCATCATCCACTTGTTCGTAAAAAAAGATCTGACCTTGCCGCAGGTCAAAGAAACCATGGCCAGGCTTCCGGATTTCGGCGGGCTTGGTTTTGATAAAGAGACGACAGATAAGGCCGTGGACATCATCAATACCTTGGCCAAAGAAGTCGAGCTCATGAGCGAAGAGGACTTCGCGAAATATTTGGCCGCAGACACCATCAAGACCAGCCGCATGGAAGGCATCAAAGAATCATTGAAAAACCAGACAGAGGATGCGCAGATAACCACGCTTAAAGCGAGCATGCCTGAACCCCCGAAAAATCTGACTGAACTGGATAAGGCAGTCGAGTCTGCTTGGAACTCCATCCCGGATAAGCCGACTGATGAGTATCTGCAACGCAGGCTGAGCAATGTCATTTCTTCGCGCTTGCGGGACGTGCGCAACTCAGCCGAGCTATTGTCTCTGCTTCAACGCGAAACGAAAGTCGGCGGCCTGGGTCTGGATAGGACCCAGTCAGAGCAGATGGCCTCGTTCATCGAAAAAGCTTACACGGATTATCATGGCAAAATAGAGGCAGAAGAAAAGCAGAATCTAGAGACCCAGCTCGTGGAACAGAAACATAAGATAGAGGAGCGCCGCAAACAAGAGGCCGAAGCTCATGCGCGCTGGTATGAAGAGAGGATCAAGGCCAGGCAAACGGTCGAGACGGAAAAAACCAAGATGGCTCAAGCTTTTAAAGCTGGGCTGGCCAATGTCGTCGCCCAACCATCAGACCTCAAGAATCAAGGCTTGGAAAAAAAGAAGTTCGGCGACATGGTCTCAGTCCCAACGCCGCAACCAGCCACCAATCCTTTGGCACCGCTTGCGCCGAAAACAGGATCAGGGCCAAAAACCATGCCAGCGGCCAAAACCCCAACCGTCAAAGTTTCTGTTTTTACGGCACAGCTTATGCAGCAGCAGGGCTCGCCCGCATCTAAAGTAGACGGCATCCAAAGCGGAGCGCCCAAACTGCAGAACTTGGTAGGGGAGCTGGCTAATTTGAGCTTGGCCCAGTTCAGGCGCATGGGGCGCACGCCCAGCGACGCTGCGCAAAAGATCATGCAAAGGCTTGATACCCTGCAGACCGAATCTTTTGACAAGAGGGTATCTGGCATCCGCTCGTGGCAGGAATCTCCGGTCATGAAAATGTACATGGCCTTGGTGACCGATAGTTTCAAGACAGGCAAGTCCATCGTGGACATGGCAGAACAGCAGAGGAGAAAAGAACAGATCGCGTTGACCGAAGACGAGGTCAAAAAAATCAAGAACTTTGGCAGTAAGTCGCTTTCTGAAGTACAGGAAGGGATGAAGGCATTTGGTCTTCGATTTGGTATGAACATTCGTGAAGAAAGTTTGAAAAAATCACGAAAGAAGGAATAAGGCTATGAATCATCAAAATGGTCGTAAAAAATTAAATTTGCCGAGTGGGCACCGCAAAGCCCTGCTGCGTAATCAAGCTATGGTGTTTATTGAT
>CAZPAP010000091.1:0-1823 GCA_964584725.1 uncultured Gammaproteobacteria bacterium | reverse complement strand
ACAATAACAAGATTCATAGAATGGAGTTTAAGATACTCTACAGCACAGCCAAAGTCAATTATCTATAGTATATGGCCCTTTTTTATGTCATCCTGAGCGGAGTTGGACGGAGTCGAAGGATCTGGACCGTTCTGATAAAACCAGATCTTTCGACTTCATTCGTCGGACTCATTTCGCTCAAGATGACAAGGAGAGTGTTTGATCAATCCTTTTTGCCCTGCAGGGCCATGCGCCCCAGGGTCGTCAGCTCGTAAACATGGCCGCCGCAATCATGGATTAGGTCCATTATTTCCAAGGAGGTGCAGACCGAAGAGACGGCCGCTGGGCTCATCTGCAGAAAGCGCGCCATGTCATCTACATGCACTGGCGTGCGGCACAGATCCAGGAATTTTCTTTGTTCCTCTGTAATATCCCGCGGCATTTCAGCCTGTAGATTCAGGCCCGGGCGCAGGCCTAGCACATCATCAGCCGAAGCGCAGAGTTGGGCGCCCTGCCTGATCAACAGGTGCGGGCCTTCTGAACCAGGGTTGGTGATCGGGCCAGGCACGGCAAAGACTTCACGGTTTTCGTCCAAAGCCAGCTTGGCAGTCAGCATGGAGCCAGAGTCTTTGTCAGCCTCGACCACAATGGTGGCGCGGCTCAATGTGGCGATCAGCCGGTTGCGGATGGGGAAATTGGATTTAAAGCCAGGCGTACGCGGTGGCAGCTCGCTGATCAATGCTCCGTTGTTGAGCAAGATGCTTTCGGCCAAGCCAAGATGCGTCTGCGGATAGATCGTGGCCTTGTCTATTCCAGACCCGAGAACAGCAACAGTCACGCCATTTGCTTCGACCGCAGCTTGATGCGCGCACCCGTCCACGCCCAAAGCCAAGCCAGAAATTATGCCGACTCCATTCTGCACCAAGCCTTTCACGATGCTCTTTGTCGCTTGCTCGCCATACGGACTCATTTTCCTGGTACCGACTACTGAAATCCAGATCCTGCTATCCAAAGGTGCGCCTCTCCAGAACAAAGCAGCCGGCGGAGTAGAGGAGTTGCGGAAAGCATTAGGATAGATTTTGTCCCAAGGCAGGACGAAATCAATCCCAGCTTCATCCAGCTCGTTTTTGAAGTCTTTCAGATTTGATTTTTCGCGCCATGCTTGGAAGTCGCTAGCCGCAGCTTTGGCGATGTTGCACTCAAGCATCTGCTCTTCAGAAGATTCCCAGGCTTGCATGCCTCCGTTCAAACCGAATTTAGCCTGGAGCTTGGCCAAACTCTTTGGACCGAATTTAGGAAACCAGGTGCAGCCAAGATATCCGAGTCTGGAGTCATTCCAGGCTTCCTTGACAGGTTTTTGTGAGGTTTGGTAAGACATGCTCATAAAGCCGCAGAGTTCTGCTTGCGGACGGTTGTCCGGGAGCGCCCCTCCAATCCCGCGAAAGCCTCATTCGTAAGCAGAGCTAAGCGGCTTTTTAAATATACGAATTACGAATTTGTCACGAATATACGAATGGGATTCTAACTTCTATCTTCTAATTTCTTACGGCGGTTCCATTTATTCATGGCTTGCTCCAGGCCAAAAAAGGCCCAGTCCAAGCTAGCGCCTGCCGCATCTGCAACAGCTTGATTGATGAGTTTCGCATCTTCACCTTTAGGCTTCCCCAAGACCCAATCTTTCCCCTCGAGATGCGAGCTACGAGTTGCGAGTTGCGAGTTATTTGGTTTGCCGACGCCGATTCTCAAGCGTGAGATCTTGATCTTTCCGAGATGCTCTTGGATTGATTCAATGCCATGATGTCCGGCTGCGCCAGTGCTTTGATTGAAGGCAAAGGTGCCTGCCG
>CAZPAP010000090.1:0-1846 GCA_964584725.1 uncultured Gammaproteobacteria bacterium | reverse complement strand
GGAGTATTTATTGTGGTATTCTTTGGCATATGCTCGGCAAGCTTCGGGGTATTGTCTTAGAGATCCATTTGGATTTTTTTATTCTTGAAGTAGGCGGAGTGGGCTACAGGCTGCGTTGCCACCCTGGATTTTTATCGGCTTTGACCAAGGGCGTTGTCCAACTTGCATATATCCACGAGCACATCCGCGAAGACGCTTATGATCTGTACGGCTTTCCATCCATTGAGGAACTGAATTTTTTTGAAAAATTGCTCGGCGTCTCGGGCGTTGGCCCAAAGGTCGCCATGGCAATCTGCGCAGCTGGCCCGCTCGAAAGTCTGCGCGACAAATTGACGGAAGGCGATGTCGAATGGCTTTCGTCCATCCCTGGCATCGGAAAAAAGACAGCACAAAAAATCGTACTTGAACTCAAGGGCCAATTGGTTGAATTCGGCCAGGTCCAATCCAAAGACCAGGAAATAATCGATGCGTTGGTCAGCCTTGGCTATGCGCAAAACCAAGCGCGGCAAGTCGTGAAGCAAATCCCGGTCGATATAAAAGATGCATCTGAGCGCCTCAGGGTGGCGCTTCAGTTTTTGGGAAGATGATTATGAAATTGGAGGAAATAAAAAACAAAGATCAATGGGACCGATTCCAATCTGCCCAGCCTTGGGCCCAGTTTACCCAATCCTGGACTTGGGGCTTGTTCCGTGAGGCGAGCGGCTGTGCAGTACGCAGGTTTGCGTTGGTGGATGAGAGGGGAGAGTGGTTGTGCGCGGCCCAGGGCGAATACAGAAAGCGCGCTTTAGGCTCTGGCTATTGGTTTTCAGCGCGCGGCCCGGTTTTTTCCAAAAATGTCAGCTCCGGAGATTATCGAAAAGTGATCAGCGAGTTCGTGTCGCAAATATATTCGACAGCCAAATTGCCGCGTGCCTTGTTCTGGAGGTTTGAACCGATCATCCAGATGGAATCAGGCGCAAGGCATTTGCCGCCGCGCTTTGTTTTGTCCTCGCCCATGGAACCGGCCAGCACCATCTTGTTGAATCTGCACCAAAGCGAGGAAAAACTGTTGGAAAACATGCATCAAAAAACGCGCTACAACATCAAGGTCGCGCAAAAGCACGGAATTACGGTGCGCACGTCAATGCACCCGAGCGACCTTGCCAAATTTTTGGACTTGATGCGCGAAACAGCCGGCCGCGACAAGTTTGCCCAGCATCAAGACCAGCATTTGGCTAAAACTTTCCAGATCATGTCTGCCGCTGGCCAGGCCAGGCTGCGCGTCGCCGAACTGAACGGCGCAATGCTGGCCGCGAACATGGAAACAGTGTTCGGCGATACAGCGACTTATCTTTACGGCGCTTCATCCAACTTGATGCGCAATGCCATGGCACCATATCTCCTGCAATGGGAGGCTATCAAAGCCGCCAAGCTTGAAGGCCGCACCTGGTATGATTTTTACGGAATCAACCCAGAGCAGGAATCAGCCTTGTTTTATAAACCATCTTGGGAGGGCATTACGCGCTTCAAGCTCGGCTGGGGAGGCGAGCGCCGCGATTTGATCGGCACCTGGGATTTGCCCATGAACCGCACCCTGTATTATTTCCTGTTCATGCGCAGGCTCATGCATCCGCAGGCATAAATAGAATTTTGAATCAAAAAAATCCGCATTGCGCGGATTTTTTGTTTGGCGGCGCCACGTGAAACCGCTTTTAGGTTACTGTCCCGTAAAAGCCGATGGACATCGGCTCACGGGACACGTAAAAAACCGCCATATACTTAGCGGTTTTTTACGTGGTGCGCCCCAGACGATTCGAACGTCTGACCTCTTCCTTCGGAGGGAAGCGCTCTATCCAGCTGAGCTAGG
>CAZPAP010000089.1:0-1849 GCA_964584725.1 uncultured Gammaproteobacteria bacterium | reverse complement strand
AGGATCGAAAATCGCCAAATCGACTGAGTCCGGCAAAAAATACGTCCGCATGTTCGGCAGCTGTTTCTTGACTTCGCTTTCCATCCACTTGGTAACGCACAGGATACCGTCGACAGCCCCCAGTTTTTTCAGGGCGCTGTCCGAGGGCATGGAATGCAACTCCAAGTATACGGGCTTGTCCGTGATTTCCTTCAGTTTCGGCGCGATCCAGGTGTCACGCGTGTAATAGACATCAGCTTGCTTATCCAGATCTTTTTTGATCGATCTCAAGAATGTCCATCGTTCGATCAAAAAAGCAGCTTGGTTCAAAAACAGCGGTGTTTTGCCCACCAAGTCAAATACCGGGAAATTCAATAGATCAAAGATGCGTTCGACCTGATAGTGCTCGAATGGATCGATCGTATTCTTGCTTCTGTTTGTAACGCAAAGCTGGACCTTGGCTCCGGCTTTGGCCAAAGCTTCACAGGTTTTGGCTATTTGGTAACCATGCGCTTTCTCGGTCGGAAAACGCATGTTTTGGATGTAGCTGATTTTCATGATCAAATCCTCGAGAGAATGTTTTTCAGTTCTTCCTCGAATTTTACTTGCGGTTCCCAGCCGAGCAGATCTTTGGTCAGCGAAATGTCGGCGCGCGTATGCTTGATCTCTCCGGGACGCGCTGGCAGAAATTGTTTTTCATGGCCAAAGGCATCGGCGATATAATTCACTGAGTATTGTTCTCCGGCGCCCACATTGAGCACTTCTCCATGCCCGACCCGGTCTGATTCCATAGCTAGCATGTTGGCGCGTACAGCATCACCCACATGAGTAAAGTCGCGGATTTGCTCGCCATCACCGATTATGGTCAAAGGTTGGTTCGCCAGTTTTTGGCGTTTGAAAGTGGCTATCACGCTCACATAAGCGCCTTCTTCGGCCATGCGCGGGCCATAGAGATTGAAATACCTGAGCGAAACCGTTTCCAGCCCGTAGAAACGATGGAACTGTTCGCAGAATTTTTCGCCCACGTATTTCTGCAAAGCATACGGATTCAGCGGATTGGCAGGCATGGCCGGGTGCAAGGGGAGTATCGGCTGGTCTCCGTAAGCCGAGGATGAGGCCGAATAGACGACTCGTTTCACGCCTGCTTCGTGCGCGGCTTTGAGGACATTAAGCGTGCCGATCAGATTGGCCTGGGTCGATTCGATCGGGTTTTCGATCGAGTATGGGATGCGCGGCAAAGCCCCGACATGGAATACGCCGTCAATGCCCTTGAAGTGCGGCTTGATGGCAGCAAGGTCTGTGAAGTCGATCTCCACCAATTCGGCCTGAGGATTGATATTGGAGCGTAAGCCAGTAGAGAAATTATCGATGATGCGCACTTTATGGCCAGCTGCAATCAAAGCATCCGTGAGGTTTGAGCCCACGAAGCCTGCGCCTCCAGTCACCAGATAGAAAGCCATATGCGAAATTTTGAATTATTAATTTTGAATTATTAATTTTTTGTAGGTGATCCTTCCAGCCATTGGATGTTCAGGCCTTGGGAAGCGCCCAGAGGATTATTGTAATTTTCGGCTGCTTTCAGAAGCGAGAGATCGATCCCGTGTTTTTCGGCCAGTTGGATGATGGCGCGCGTATCTTTAGGCAAACATTTGCCGCCGTAACCGCGGTAGCCTTTATGGAAAATCTCAAGATGGGTTTTGCCGACCATTGGTTCGGCCTGGGCGCATTCTTTTACGTGTTCGTAATCTACTTCCAGTTTTTGGCACAAGTCATACATCTGATTGGCATAGGCGACCTTGAGCGCATAAAAAGCATTGCCGAAGTATTTGATGAGCTCAGCAGTCTTCACAGGCAGGATTTTGTCGAATGG
>CAZPAP010000088.1:0-1894 GCA_964584725.1 uncultured Gammaproteobacteria bacterium | reverse complement strand
TGAATGGGGCTTTTCCAAAGAAGTAGTTTCGTTTTTGACTGTTGATGCTGCGTGGCGCGAATACGCTGAGCAGGTCTTAGGCGAACTCGGCACATGGCTGGAGGCCACAGACCCAGGCAAGCAAAGCGCTGGAGAGATTCTGGAGGGACGAAAGAAACAGCTCGCGAAACTGGTCGGCGGCTGGCTGACGTCCAAGCTCGCTGGCTTGCTGACCGAAAGGAATATCGGAATCAAAGACGTCAAAATCACGCCCGAAAATTTTGCCGAGTTCATTACCTTGCTTGATAAAAAAGAAATTAACAGCGCAAACGGCCAAAAACTTCTTGAATTGATGTTGGACTCAGGCTCTGACCCGTCTGACTTGATGGAAACGCACAAGCTTGGCCAAAACATGCCTTATGACGAGCTGAAAGCGATCGTGGCGCGCAACATTGAGGCCAATCCAAAGCAGGTTGCAGACATCAAGGCTGGCAAAACTGCTTTGATCAAATGGTTCGTAGGTCTTATCATGCGCGAGACCGAAGGACGCGCCAATCCAGAGACGGCTGAGGATGAGATAAAGAAACAGATCAACCTGTCATCCTGAGCGGAGTTAGACGGAGTTGAAGGATCTGGGCCGTTCTGACAAAACCAGATCTTTCGACTTCATTCGTCGGACTCATTTCGCTCAAGATGACAAAAGGGTTGAGGGTTTAGCTTTCAGGGTTAAGGGTTCAGCCAGGTGCTGATCAGTTCCAGCCCTTGTTCGTCGTCTTTGACCCAGTGGATTTTAGGATCGCGCTTAAACCACGTCTCTTGTCTTTTTGCGTATTGATGAGTCGCGACTTTAGCGAGCTTGACTGCCTCATCCAGCATGATTTCGCCGCGCAGATAACGGGCGATCTGCTTATAGCCGATGGAAGTCATGGCTGGCGCATCCCAAGGCAAACCGCCTTTGTGCAGCTTACGGACTTCTTCGGGCCAACCCTCTTCCATCATCCGATCGATTGATTCATCAATGCGCCGCTTGATCTCTTCGCGCGAGCGTTTGATCCCGATTTTAAAGGCTTCTATGATCGGCGGTTTTTTTGTCCTGAGCTTGTTTATCGGCTGTCCGGTAAAAGTAACGATCTCAAGCGCGCGGATTACTCGGCGCTGGTTCTTTAAGTCAACCGAGGCTCCGGCCGCTGGGTCCATCTTGAGCAAAAGGTCCACTAATTTTTTCAAAGGCTGTTTTTCATATGCTTCGCGCATTTTTTGGTTAGGCAGAACTTTCGGAATGGAAAAATTTTCCACCAAAGCATCCAAATACAGGCCTGTGCCGCCGACGACTATGGGCAAATGTCCGCGATGGGTTATGCCCTTGATTGCAGTGTAAGCTTTTCCCAGCCACTCTGATACGGACATTATTTCCGTTGGCAACAAAAAATCCATGAGATAATGCGGGATCTCAACCTCTTTCAGTTCCTTCTGTTCTTGCTCTTCCAGAATATGCATGTGCGGAGCTTTGACAAAATAGGCATTGAAGCCTTGGTACTTTCCTTTTCTGCCTGGCGGCTTGCCTGTCCCGATAGTGCATCCCTGATAGATCTGCCTGGCATCAGCATTTATGATTTCTCCCTGGTGCAAACGCGCAGCCTTGAGGCTGAGCGCCGTCTTGCCCGATGAAGTCGGACCGACTATGACAAGAACACGTGGCAGCTTTTTATTCTTCACCGTTTCATGCGTATTTTCCATATATTTATTTTGTGGGACGTGCCTGCTTGCAATCAGATATTGAAACAGGATTTTTCAGATCATCGCAAGACACCTTGCTGCCGATTATTTCTTCATATCCGGCCACGCAAATCATTACTTTCTCGCGATCAACCTGCGTGCAGATGGACGGATCCTTGGCAGTCATGGCCTTGTCCAG
>CAZPAP010000087.1:0-2295 GCA_964584725.1 uncultured Gammaproteobacteria bacterium | reverse complement strand
CAAATGATTTTGGATGCAGTCAGGACAAACAACGTCCAGAAGTACGTGCAGGTTTCCACAGATGAGGTTTATGGTGCTTTGGCCTTGGACGAAGCGACTAAATTTACGGAAGAAACACCGATCATGCCGAACATGCCGTATGCAGCAGCCAAGGCTGGCGGAGATTTGATGTGCCATGCTTATTGGGTAACGCACAAAGTGCCAGTCGTGGTTTCGCACTGCTCAAACAACTATGGCCCATATCAATTTCCGGAAAAATTGATCCCATCATTCATCTTACGCATCAGCAAAGGCGAACAAGTCCCGATTTACGGGGACGGGAAAAATGTACGCGATTGGATTCATGCGATCGATCATGCCCGCGCCCTGGATCTGTTGTTGGAAAAGGGCGAGCCAGGCCAGGTCTATAACATTGGCGCGGATAATGAACGCGATAATTTGGAAATCACGCGTTTGATACTATCGCACTTCAACAAAGGCGATGAAATGATCAAGTTTGTTGAAGATCGCAAAGGCCATGACCGCCGCTATGCTGTGGATGCTTCAAAGATAGAAGCGCTGGGCTGGAAGCCTTTGTATCCGCGCGAAAAGTTTGAAGAAGCACTAAAAGAAGAGATTGAATGGTATCTGTCCAACACCGAATGGGTTGAGGCTATTTGGAAACGCAAGCAGGAATGGGATGAGAAGGCTTTGAGACAAAACTCTTAACCCTGAACCCTTAACGCGATATATGAAAGGAATCATTTTAGCCGGAGGGTTGGGCACGCGGCTTTTGCCGCTCACGGCCGTGATATCAAAACAATTATTGCCGGTTTATGACAGGCAGATGATTTTTTATCCTCTGAACACGCTGGTCAAGGCTGGCATAAAAGAGATTCTGTTGATCGTATCACCTGAGTATTCAGGTAATTTTTTGAATTTGCTTGGGTCTATTCTGCGCCCATATGGCATAGAGATTTCTTTTATGGTGCAGAAGCAGCCCAAGGGTTTGCCTGATGCTTTTATCTTGGGTAAAGACTTTCTGGACGGCGAGCCAGGCGCTTTGGTTTTGGGCGACAATATTTTTGAAGATGATTTCACTGAAGCGATCACATCCTTCAAGAGCGGGGGACGTGTTTTTGCACGCCAAGTCCCAGACCCGGAGCGTTTTGGAGTCGTAGAGTTCGACCAAGCCACGGGCAAGGTCATATCCATAGAAGAAAAACCCATTGTGCCAAAAAGCAACTACGCAATCCCTGGCATGTATATTTACGATGGCCGTGCTTCTGAAATCGCAAAAGGGCTTGTTCCGTCAAAACGCGGCGAGCTTGAGATAGTTGATATGCACCGAGCCTATCTAGAGCGCGGAGAATTGGATGTGCGCGTGATCAATGGCGCTTTTTTTGACGCTGGCACGCCGGACGCCTTGCTTGAAGCCTCCAATTACGTAAAAGACCATGATTTCAAAAGCCGTTTCCATCCGGATCTGGAAAAGGCCATCTTGGAGTTCAGCCAAGAATTCAAAAAGATAGCGAGTCTGAAGATAGGCTAGAATTTCAGGCCGTCCAAGATTGAGCTGGCTGTTTTTGGCGTGGTGAGCTGGATGCGCCAGACTCCGCTGGTATTGTTTTTCGTGCCAGCCACGAAAATATTGTCGTTGACGATCGTGGCATCGCTGATCGAATCAAAGTTCGCCAGCACTGTCTCAAACCGGCCGTTGCGGTCATCCAGATTGTACATCCTGACGTCTTTTTCGGTTGCGACCATTATGTCATTGCCGTCCGAGTGCCAGGCGACTTGGACAATGGGTTCGGTTTGCCGGTAGATCAAAATCGGGTTCGAACCCTGCGTCCAAACCCAGACTTCGTTGTTGTTCTTGTACACGTAATTAGTCAGGCGCTTGATCGTAAGCCCGTACAGCCATTGCCCGCTTGTTTGTGAAGAAAAAGTTTTATTTTGGGCGTTGTTGATCCATAGCCAATTGGTGCCATCGTGCAAAACAATCGAATTGCTGTCTGCGCTGGCGAACACCCAATCTCCAGGCGGCAAAAGCGTGCCTTCTGTCTCATGATTCTTAGCCACCAAGACAAGATTAGCAGCGTTCGGAAGCCGTATCAGTTTAAAAACATCCAGCTGATCCCAAAGATTTTTATCTTTAGTGGTTTTCTCCAAGGTTCCGTTTTTATGGATTGAAATCTGCCCAGTAAAAGTAAGCGCAGTGATTTTGGATTGATCCCAATGTAAACACCCAGTCGGGAGATTTGTGGCCTGGGCATTGGCTCTTTCAACGCGCTAAGATTTGTTTTTGGTTGAATC
>CAZPAP010000086.1:0-2322 GCA_964584725.1 uncultured Gammaproteobacteria bacterium | reverse complement strand
TTTCCAAGCGCGTGCACTCGGCCACTATGCGACCTCTCCTTAAGCGCAAAAAGCACTGTTTTTACGCAGGCCAATGATAGCTGATAGACTGGATTTCTTCAAGTCGTGGCTGCTCTGGTTTAGGAGTATAATGGCAGGGTTATGAGTAAAGCGATTATTTACAGTGTTTTAGGGGTATTGGCGAGCATAGCTGTGGTCGTTTATCATGTGCCTGGATTATGGATTTTTCTGCTGGTAGTGATTTATTTGCTTGCAAAAACTTTCAATCCGTTCAGGCTGTCTGTCGAAACCATCCCAAAAGGATTCAAAGAAAAGAAATTCAAAACAAAAGAAATAACATTGAATTATGTTGAGGGTCCGGACAATGGCCCTCCGTTATTGTTAATTCCTGGGCAAATGGAGTTCTGGCAGGGATATGAACTGGTAATGCCGCATTTTTCGAAAAAGTATCATGTTTTTGCGGTTGATGTCAGGGGCCATGGAAAATCAACCCGGACTCCGGGGCAGTATTCCTATAATATTATCGGCGAAGACCTTAAAGAGTTCCTTGAGAAAGTCATCAAAAAACCCGCGATAGTATCCGGGCTGTCTTCGGGAGCTGTGCTTTCGCTTTGGCTGGCAGCCAATGCTCCGGAATATGTTTCCGCGGCGATCAGCGAAGATCCGCCGCTGTTCTCTTCCATGTACCCGAGGATTAAGCAAGAAAAATTCATGCATCGGCTTTTTGAAACCGCGATTGAAACACTTGGAAAACCAGAAAGGGACATCAAAGGCTTTTTCGCCAAACAAGGGATCCCGATAAAAGGCAAAGAAAAACTCATGCTCATGCCGTCGTTCATCGCAAGCTATAGGGCAACGAGCCTTGAACTCAATAAAAAGATCCGTCCGTCCAAGCCGTATGATTTGCTTAACGCCAGTTTTGACCAAAGGGCGGGCTTGAAGTTCATCAGCGAGTATGACGTTGATTTTTCAAAAGCCACGATTGACGGGAGATTGTCTGAGGGTTTTGATCCTGAGAAAACATTGAAAAAAATAAAATGCCCGGTATTGTTGATCCATGCCTATTGGTCCAGGGACAAGAACTGGGGTTTGATGGGGGCTTTAGATGATAAGGATGAACAGAAAATCAGTTCAAGCGTAAAAGACATCAAAGTGACGAGAGTAAATGCCATCCATGATGTCCATCTGGCAAAACCAAAGATTTTCATTAAAGCAGTAGATGATTTTCTGCAAAACTTAAATAAAGAACCTGTTGCCAAAAAAGGTGTATAATCACACTATTATGAAAAAATATTTTGTCCTTTTACTAGTTCTGTTCGTTCTTGCGGGTTTTGTGCCAGCCCATCAATCCAAGGCCGAAGATCTGGCGAGTAAATTAAAGGGCCGCATACTTTTGCAGGTTGAGAGCCGCGGCGAGGCCTGGTATGTGCGCTCCAAGGATTTGAAACGGTATTATATGAAGGATGGCGCGGCCGCGTATTCAATCTTGCGTTTTTTCAGCTTGGGAATCACGGATATTGATTTGGCGAAGATCCCTCAGGTGGCAAATACAGCCGAAATGAAAGCAGCGTCATCTGCTTGCACAACTTCATCGCTGGGCAACCGGTTCCGCGGGGAAATCCTTCTGCAAGTCCAACAACACGGGGAAGCCTGGTACGTGGACCCTGTGAAGTGCCGTGCGATTTACATGAAAGACGGCAGCGTGGCCTACGAAGTCATGCGCTTTTTGGGATTTGGCGTGTTCACGCGCGATTTGGAAACGATTCCAGACGGCGGGACAGTCGGTACTGCCACTTCAACGCCTCCGGTATCGCAACAAACGCCCTCTCCATCCACGCCCAGCGTTTCTTGCATTAGCCAGACCGACACATCGCACATGGATATTTTTGATTCGCATGTCCACATTTCGCCCAAAGTGACCGTGTCTCAGATTGTTTTTGAAATGAGCAAGGCAGGCGTGAGCGTGGCGAACGTGTATTCTGGGACGCTGGCCATGGCAGCCCAATATCCAGGCAAATTCATTACATTCGTGGATACGCCTGATTCACCTCAGCCATCTGCCTGGCTCACTCAAGGCCAAACATTTTTGACATCGGCTGAGACGCAATTGAAAACAGGCAAATATTATGGCATTGGCGAAGCTAATTTGAGGTATTACACGGGCAATAACGGGGCTATCATTCCGCCGCCCACGATCTATGTTGCGCCAGATACGCCAGCCTGGCTTAAGTTGGTGGATTTGGCTGCTCAATATCATGTGCCCATCTCATTCCACTTTGTGCCTGATGACGCTACAGCGAATGCGGCATTCGAGAGAATGTT
>CAZPAP010000085.1:0-2345 GCA_964584725.1 uncultured Gammaproteobacteria bacterium | reverse complement strand
GGGCTTTCCAGTCAGCGAATCCGACCGGTTCTGTGGGGTCATCATACTTTAAAACAGAATTACGCAGAGCGTTGCGACGCTCCTCGGTGTCATCGGTATAGGGGATGACCTTCAGCACGGGCTTCCCTCGATCCGTAATGATCAGCGGCTCACGAGTTTCTTCGATCAGGCGAAAATACTCCAGAGATTTCGGCTTAAATTGTGATTTGGAAACCATGCGTTCCATGATCTAATTCTCCAATGACAGAATCATATGATCCGGTCATGCCCACGTCGGTCTGAAAACCCGTTCCTTGAGGCAAGCTTTTGGCATCAGCTGTGGGCACATGGGTGTGGGTGCCATAGATTAGGGTTGCTCTGCCATCCACATAGTTGGCAAGAGCCACTTTTTCGCTCGTTGCCTCGGCGTGGATATCTAAAATTACCAGGGGTTTGGGCTCCGTCCGGAGGTCGCTCTGCCCGGAGGGCTCAGTCTCCAGAGACTTCCAGAAGCTATCAAAGGCCAGGAAGGGGGAAGACGAGTCTTGGGTCATAAAGAGCTGGCCTTGGAGGTTCAGGAGGTAAATCTTGCGGCCTTTGACCTCAAATACAGCTGAGCCTTTGCCAGCCAAGCTAGGGTCAACATTGTATGGCCGGATTATCAGCTTTTGCCATTCCGGGTCTTTGAGCGCAGGCAAGCCCTGGGCGTTTTCCCAAACATGATGGCCTGAGGTAAAAGCATCGACTCCAGCGTCTTTCATTTCCTGCAGGATTTTTTGCGTGATGCCGCGGCCATGGGCCAGGTTTTCGGCATTGATAATTACAAAATCAGGAGCGAGCTTACTCCTTAGTTCTGGGATGAGTTTGACCAATGCTTTGCGGCCGGCTTTGCCAACTACATCGCCAAAGACCAATACTTTGATTTGATTCATACGCTTGAAAATACTCAATAACTTGGATTTAGTCAACCACGCTAAGAATCACCAATTTCGAATGACCAATATACAAAAAAGGTCCAATTTCCAAATAAACAATCCGGAATTGAATATTCGGTTATTGATAATTCCTTGATAATTGTATCTTTGAAATTGGTAATTGTCATAAGGCTTGACTTTTATGTATATTAAGCATATAGTCATTTCCTCAAAAGGAGGTGTCAGACATGATCTTTGCCAAGATGATCGGCGACCCAGGGATCGGCCCGACCGTCATGAGAGTTCAGATGCAGGCTAAAAGAAATCGGGAATGGGTAAAGCACGTAGCCCAGGTGTTCACGGCAAACCCGATAAAGCGCGAATATTTCTTGAATGACGTTGAGGGTTATGTCCTGCACATGGAAAACGACTTGGAAAATCTCGAAATCTTTGCGACCGACCCTTTCCGCGTCGAGAAGCTGCTCCTGGTCATCAATGCTGTGTTGAATCGGGTGCGTGAAGCTGAATGGGGCGAGCTAGAGAACCTGAGACAAAGATCGCAGATCATTGCTGACAAGACTCGGGCAATCCGGATTGGCGCAACCTTGGCCACTCAACGCCTGATCCCTAAAGAGGATTGGTATCCTCCGGCTTGGGACCAAATCGCGTGACCTCGCTTGAGGTCTTTTTTTTATCAATCAAAAAACCCGGCTCGTGCCAGGCTTTTTTTGTTTTTTTATTTCGCGTATTCAATCACTCTTGTCTCGCGGATCAAGGTCACGCGGATTTCGCCAGGGTATTTGAGTTCAGCTTCGATCTTGGCAGCGATTTCGCGGGCCAAGTTTGATGCTGCAAAGTCATCAACTGCTTTCGGATTCACGAACACGCGGATTTCGCGGCCAGCTTGGATGGCATACACCCTGTCCACGCCTGGTACGCCTGCTGCCACGGCCTCAAGCTCTTCCAAGCGCTTGATGTATTGCTCAAGCGAGTCTTTCCTTGCTCCTGGGCGCGCACCGCTGATAGCATCAGCCGCTTTGACCAGCACAGCCTCCAAAGTCTTCGGGCGATCCTCATGGTGGCCGATGCAGTGGTACCAGACTTCTTCCGGGAAGCCGAATTTCTTTAGAATCTGCATGCCTAATTCCGGGTGTCCGCCTTGCATGTCATGGTCAACAGCCTTGCCGATGTCATGGAACAAGCCGCCTTTTTTGGTGGCTGTCACATTAGCGCCCAATTCTTCGGCCAGCATGGATGAAAGCAAAGAGACTTCGATTGAGTGCTGCAGAACGTTTTGTCCGTATGAGCTCCTGTATTTCAAACGTCCGAGAATCTGCACGAGTTTAGGGTCAATGCCTGCCATGGAAATGCCGACCTGGAACAAGGCATCTTCGCCGGCTTTTTTGATGTCCAAAGCCAATTCTTTCTTGGCCTCGTCAACAGATTCCTCGA
>CAZPAP010000084.1:0-2500 GCA_964584725.1 uncultured Gammaproteobacteria bacterium | reverse complement strand
TCAGGCATAATGCTTGGCCTTGATTTCGGATGGCTATTCATCATTTTTGGCTTTTTGACGACAACCGGAGATGAAGTGGCGGGCATTTCGTTGTGGTCATGGCTGCATTCTTTGGATAAGGATCACGCCCAGGATGGCACAGTGGCTGGAGTGATAAATCTGTTCGATGATTTAGGCTGGGCTGTCGGGCCGATTGCAGCAGGCATCTTATACGAAACCGCAGGCGCGACTTGGACGATTGTTTTTGGCGCAATCCCGATTTTTGTCGTCTGGCTGATTTATCAGCTGCTGCTTCGTAAGCATGCGGCTCATGCTCTGAACTTAACCAAAGTCCCGGCTAATCCGCACAGGTTCAGGCACAAGCATTGATTTAAAAAAAAATAAAAAACCCAGACACTGAGTTCGAACTTTTGTTTGTGTTTGGGTATGAGGCGAGTGGGGGGGGGCTTGGATTCGGAGCTAGGCTGCGACCTGGAGCTCAGCCGAGTTGCTGGCGAGCAAGCGCATCCAGTCTTTGTGGCTGGCTTTGTGGTATTTCCTGAAGAAGTGCGTGCAGCTGTCCATCAGGTCGCAGATGTCCACTAGACTGCGCGCATTACATTTCCGCCGACTGACCATGTCCAGGCGTTGGTGCAGAAAATAGAACATGAGTGGCAAAGTATCCACCCTTGGGTCTTCAGGCACGCACTCCAGAGTACGGAGCATGCGCTCCAGCTGTATTGTCGTATCAGGATCGTCCCCGAAAAACGATAGGCACTTGTTCAGGAGCGCTTGCGTGGCTCGTTGGATGTGGCGGCCGTCGCTGCTGGCTAGTGCATCTCTAAGACAGAGTCCGGTCGGTTGCTGAGCTTTCATGGTTTGCCCCCTTTGTTGTCTGAAATGGGAAAGGTTCGAACTTGGCCCTATTTTACTGTGATTTGGGTTAATGAACAAAGAATGGATGTGGATAACTCTTGACCGTAATTCAAAAATTTGCTACGTTGGTTTGGTCTAATGAAGGAGGTTGAGATGAAGAATCGCACATTGATTTCTCTGCTGGGGCTGATTGCTATCTCTTCAACCGGGATTGGAGGTTGCGATCCAGAAGAAGAAAAAGTTGTCTGCCCGCGCTGCGACGACATGCTGTCGTGGGATACCACAAACTATTCTTCGATGACTTCCTATGGAGGGCTAAGTCAAGCTAACTATAAAGACAGTAGCGAAGCTCAAAAAGTAAATCGCGACCACTATGCCTGGAAGATGCTTGAGCAATGCCCGGGTTGGAGCATCTTCGAGAAGCATGCTGGCGGGTATGGCAATACCTTGGAAATCGCCTCGTGCAACAATGGCCTAGTGCTTGTCTGGGCAGATAATATGTTCTATACCATCAAGCTCTCGCAAGGCTGGACTGGAACAACGAGCACCAAGATGGCAATTGGTTCAGATTACCAGGACTTCATCAAGGCCTACCCTGACTACACAAGCGATTCGACCTTGATCGACGGGTCGGGGAAAGCTAAGTTGGACTATACGAAGGGCCAAGCAGACTTCGAAAACAACAAGCTCATCAAACTTGAAGCGCGCTAACCTCGCACTCGGCGCTGAGACATTCTCAGTGCTTTTTTGTTTTTAGGGCAACGTTGCGCGTTGCGGGTTTTGCGTTGTACGATGTGGACATGCTTTCCTGGACTGATCCGGTTTCATATATACATGGCTTAACCGCCCAACAGCGGCGTGTTTTAAAACAGCTTGAGGTTGAGACAGTCGGGGATTTGGTGTCAGTCATCCCGCGGCGCTATGACGACTATTCCAACTTGGTCACGATCGCGAATCTGCCGGCAGGCGAGCCTGTGACCGTTAAAGTAAAAATCAAACAGCTTAAAAAACTTCCCACATTCCGCAAGCGCTTGGTCATTATTCGTGGCTTACTGGAAGATGAGACTGGCGCCGTGGCTGTAACTTGGTTCAACCAGCCCTGGATGCTGGAACAGCTCAAACCCGGGGATGAAATCTATGTTTCAGGCACAGTCAAATACAGCTCGCGTTTTGGCCGGAGTTTCAATAGCCCGATTTGGGAGCCGGCCACGCAAGAGACTTTGGCCGCAGGCAACATCGCTCCAGTCTATCCGCTGATGGGCCAAGTCACACAAAAGACTTTGCGCAAAATCATGCGCGCTGTGATCGATGATTTGAATGATGCGCCAGATTACATGCCAGCTGAAATCTTGCGGCAAAATAGTCTGCCCAGTCTGCTTGAGGCCATGCGCATGGTCCACCGGCCTGTGACTTTGGAGCAAGCAGAACAAGGGCGCAAGCGCTTGGCTTTTGATGAAGTTTTGCTTTATCAGCTTGCTTTGCGCATGGCCCGCCATAAAGCGGATTTAGGCGGCGCGCCAGTCATCAGATTCGATGAACAGTTCGCCAAGGCTTTTTCCAAAGGCTTGCCGTTTGAGCTGACGCCAGACCAGAAAAAAGCTGTTTGGTCTGTGCTTCAAGACATGGAGCATGCGCGCCCCATGCG
>CAZPAP010000083.1:0-2513 GCA_964584725.1 uncultured Gammaproteobacteria bacterium | reverse complement strand
ACACTGTGATGATACAAGGGACGACGTCGCCCATGCGGTCGCGAGTGGCATCATTGAACTTCTTGCAAAATTCAGCGATGTTCACGCCCTGGGGGCCCAAAGCTGTACCGACCGGAGGGGCTGGGTTGGACTTGCCGCCTTCGATCTGCAGCTTGATCACTGCTTTAACTTTCTTAGCCATATAATCCAAATTAACAATTTACAATTAACAATTAACAATTACTGAGGCGTCAAAGATGCTGTTAGACATGATGAGAAGCGCATCGCGTCTATAACATCTTCGACACTTTTAGCTATCGTCTATCGTCTAATAGCTATCGTCATGTTATATCTTCTTGACCTGTGTAAAGTCCAATTCCAGAGGAGTTTCGCGGCCGAACATGGAAACCAAGATTTTGACTTTGCCGCGGGCTCCGTCGATTTCGATGACCTTGCCTTCAAAGCCCTTGAACGGGCCTTCGCCGATTTTTACAGGAGAATTTATCTGGATGTCAATGGTATAGGCTGGTTCTTCTTGGGTGCCGACGCGCTTCATGAGGCTGCTGACTTCCTGCTCGGACATGGGCGAGGGTGTGGTGCCTGTGCCGATAAAACCAGTCACGCTCGGAGTGTTGCGCACAACATACCAGGAATCATCGTCCACGATCATCTCCACCAGCACATATCCAGGATATATCTTTTCCTCAACCAGTTTGCGCTTGCCGTTCTTGATTTTTATCTTCTTCTCGATGGGCACCATTACGTTGAAGATTTTTTCCTGCATGCCCAAAGTGTCTATGCGGCGCTTCAGGTTATCGGCCACGGCCTCTTCGTATCCCGAGTAGGTGTGGATGGCGTACCATCTGCGGCCGAGGTTTAGGGTTTGTTTAGGCATATTTATTTTTTGGTGTTGTCGGTCGGTGTGATTGGTTCGACATTCGTGAAATCAATCTTAGGCTGTTGAGTCGTGACCGGTTGGGTGATGGGCGTGACCGGAGTAGTCTCAGCTGTGACCGGAGCAGCAATTTGTTTGTTGGCCAGGCTGGCGGTAACTAAGCGGCTCAAACCCATGTCCAAGACCCCGAAGAATACTGCTACGCCCACGCTGATGCCAATGACCAGGGTTGAATAGCGAATAGTGTCTTGCTTGGAGGGCCAAGTGACTTTGGTGAGTTCGTTTTTTGACGACCTTAAGTAATCAATAGCTTTATCAAATATAGACATAATGTTCTTTTTAAAAAGCCCTTCCCAGGGCACACCGAGAATAACACATATATTGATTTTTGGCAAACTGCATCACTGTCATTGCGAGGAGTTGGACGACGAAGCAATCTCACTGTAACGCAGGTGAGATTGCCACGCCTTCGGCTCGCAATGACAAATTGGGTTGTTTCGGCATTGACAAATGTGTTAAAATCCGTATCCTGTTGGTACTTGGACTTTGCACTTTGCTTAATGGAGCCATATTTTGAGGGAAAGGGAAGTCCAGATGAGTGAGATGAGTAAAGCCGGAGAGTGGGAGGAGTTCGTACGGTGCCTGCAGTTTGGGCTTAGGCTCAAATCAGGCGTACAAGTGAGGAACGTATGCACAGCAGAGCTGCTGGACATGAAGGTCGAGGATGTCCTTTCTTGCATACTCCCGCAGGATTTCGCCGCGCACGTCTCGGGGACAGTGGGCGTGCTTCATCCAGATACCCTGGAGCTCATCCGCAATCAGAAGAGCTGGAAAATCTTCTACGAACTGCGGAAGTTGCGCAAGAATAAGCGCCTGCCTCTGAGCACCCGCCGCCAGCACACGCGCCTAAGGGAGCTTCTTTCGCAGATCGCCCAGTGCGGCGTGGCTGGCGCGAAGTTCTACCGCAAAGTGGCGCTCATCCTGGAGCGCGCGGCCAACGATCCTTCACTCCGGAGCGAGATGTACATCCCTCGGTCCCAACAACAATCTCGAGCTGAACTCCTTCAGCTTGCCTCCTGAGCCACTTTGGCTCTTTTTTAATCGCTGCGCTCGTACGAATTACGAATTTGTATACGAATATACGAATTGTTTCTTGATTCTATCTTATACGTCGATTTTTGCATTTTTGGCGTGCGTCTGGATGAAGCGTTTGCGCGGCGCGACTTCGGCGCCCATCAGAATATCAAATGTCTCGTCAGCTTCGGCTGCATCATTGATGGTCACGCGCTTCATGATACGCTGTACAGGATCCATGGTCGTTTCCCAAAGTTGTTCTGGATTCATTTCGCCCAAGCCCTTGTAGCGCGCGATCTTGACTCCGCCGATACTGATTACGCTCTCCTCGGTTTCCGAACCCTCGGCAGCAGCCTCGGTCTCAGGCTCTTCTTCTGCTTTTGCTTTGCTCTTGGCTGTCTTTCTCTCTTCTTTTTGCTTGAGGAATTCATCTACGAATTTATCGCGTTCTTTTTCGTCAAAAGCATACTTGACCTTTTTGCCCTGCTCAACGCGATAGAGCGGCGGCTGGGCAATGTAGATATGGCCCACTGTGATCAGCTGGTTGAAATAGCGGTAGAACAAA
>CAZPAP010000082.1:0-2804 GCA_964584725.1 uncultured Gammaproteobacteria bacterium | reverse complement strand
CTTCGAATTGCCTCCGGAACAAAACCGTCGAAGACAAGCTGGTCAAGGAAAAAATCAAAATCAATTTTTCGGCCATTATGCCGCCCTGTTTGGAGTGGTATGACGCCAAACAGAAAAACTGCAAAAAATACGCGCCAGAGAGCGACTGGGACACCATTGCCCAAAAAATATACGATAAAACCAAGGGGACACTGGTCATTCGCGAGCTCCAATAACCCGGATGACAGGCGCTTGGCCGTGCGCTAAGATGTTTTGGTTATGTCAAAACCAGTAGCTGTCCATGTTTGCTCAAAGTGCGATGCCCAATATCCCAAGTGGTCTGGACGCTGCGAAACCTGCGGATCTTGGGGAACGATCTCAAAGACAGCAAACGTCATAGGTCAAACGTCAAACGAAGAGACAACTGAGATGGTGGCGCCGGCAAAAGTGAAGGATCTGGCTCAACTGTTCCAAGCCGGCGCCTCCTTATCCGTTCCCTCGGGCAATTTGGCTTTGGATTCTGTTTTGGGCAACGGTTTGACCAAAGGCGCAGCGATTCTGTTGGCCGGCGAACCTGGTATGGGCAAATCCACTTTGCTTTCGCAAGCCGCACTGGACATGGCAGCCAAAGGCAAAAAGATCTTATATGTGTGCGGCGAAGAATCGCCCAGCCAAGTGGCTTTGAGACTGAAACGTTTAGGCGGAGCAACAGACAAAATTGATTTTATCGATGATACGCGGGTCGAAACGATCTGCGCTACGATCAATGCCCAAAAACCAGACCTAGTGATAATCGATTCTGTCCAATCCGTGAGCACTGATGCTGCTACTGGCGAATCAGGCGGCATTTCCCAGGTGCGTGCTTGCGCAGCCCAGCTTACCCAGTGTGCCAAAAAAACAGATGTGCCCATCATCCTGGTCGGCCAAGTCACAAAAGATGGGGATATTGCCGGACCAAGAGCTTTGGAGCATGTGGTTGATGTCGTACTTTCGCTTGAAGGCGACAGGCTGCACCGCTTCAGGATTTTGCGCGCCATTAAAAATCGCTTTGGATCGACTGATGAGACGGTATTGATGGACATGGATGAAAAAGGTCTGCAGGTCGTACAAGACCCGTCCATGGCGCTTTTGACTGACAGACCCCAGGCAGCGCCAGGCTCAGCCATTGGCTGCGTGCTGGAAGGCCGCAGGCCCATGCTGGTAGAGCTCCAGGCGCTGGTGTCCCCAGCTGGTTATAGCGCACCAGTGCGCCGCGGCAATGGTTTGGATAACACGCGCCTTGGCATGCTGCTCGCTGTTTTGACGCGCCATGCTGGCATCGCAGTCTATGACAAAGACGTATATGCCAACGCCACGGGCGGAATCGACGTCCGCGACCCGGGCGCTGACTTGGCTTTAGCCGCAGCGATCGCAAGTGCAGTCAATAAAAAAACGCTGGATCCTAAAACAGCGTATTTTGGCGAGATAGGATTGACCGGCGAGCTCCGCCCAGTTGCTTTGCCAGAGCTGCGCATCAAAGAAATCGCACGCATGGGTTTTGAGACCGTGGTCTGCCCGACCTTAAAAAACGCGGACGCAATAAAAAACATCAAGTTGGTACAGTGCAAAAATATCAGGGAAGCGATTTGTTAGTAGAGACGTTGCATTGCAACGTCTCTACTAACAAATGTCATTCCCCGTGTGCCGTATCGCGCAGAGCTATTGCCTTGTCGCGTAGCTCGGGATAGCTATCAAGCACTGGGTCTTTTTTCATGAGTTCGATCGCAGTGTCGCGAGCTTTGGTCATAGTGTCAGTATCATCCGGATTCACGTATTGGAAAATATTGCGGCCGCTTTGCTGCAAGCCTAAAACATTGCCTTGGCCGCGCATCTTCAAATCCTCTTCCGCGACAATGAAGCCGTCGTTGGTCTTTTCTAAGACGCGAAGGCGCGAAAGCTGGGCATCTTCATCAGTGGCAATCAAAAAGCAGGTGCAAGGTTTATCTGAACGGCCAATGCGGCCACGGAGCTGGTGGAGTTGGGCCAAGCCAAAACGTTCAGCGCTCTCAATGATCATGATCGTGGCATTCGGGATGTCCACGCCGACTTCAACGACCGTGGTAGCGATCAACACATCAAAATTGCGTTCTTTAAAATCACTCATGACCTGGTCTTTCTCAGCCGCATTCATGCGCCCATGCAAAGCAGCCAGCTTGAGTTGCTTTAAAGGCCCGGATTTTAAGCGGCTCAATTCCGCTTCCACGCTTTTTGCGCCCAAAGTATCGGATGGGTCAATCAGTGGGCAGACAATAAAAGTCTGTTCTCCCCTGCTGGCCGCGTCTATGATTGATCGGTAAGCCATGTTCCGGCCCACATCCCCGACCAAAACGCGCGTAGTGATCGGCAAGCGCCCAGCAGGCTTGTTGCGGATGATGGATACGTCCAAGTCGCCTAAAAACGTCAGGGCCAGTGATCTTGGTATGGGCGTTGCGCTCATGGAAAGCAGGTGCGGGATAAGATGGTCCGGGCGTTCAAGGACTGTGAGGGCTTCGCGCTGAGCCACGCCAAAGCGGTGCTGCTCGTCCACGATGACCAAGCCCAAATCAGGTGAGCATTGGCCACGTTCAAGCAAGGCGTGCGTACCGACAACCACGACTCTGCCCTGAGCCAGCCGGTCTTTTGCAGTGCTGGGTGTCAGTTTGACCTGTTCTCCGCCTTCTGCGAGATAGCGCGTGGACGAAGTCATGAGCATGACTGGAATGTGGTGCGGGGTTAAAAATCTTTCCAAAGTCTGCGCATGTTGTTTGGCAAAGATTCCGGTTGGCGCCATAAACGCGGCTGATAAA
>CAZPAP010000081.1:0-3144 GCA_964584725.1 uncultured Gammaproteobacteria bacterium | reverse complement strand
CACGCTGTGCGATGAGGATCATCCGATCATTTTGGAAAACATCACTATCCCGGATCCGGTCATCGACATCGCCATTGAACCTAAGACCAAAGCTGACCAGGAAAAGATGGGTGTGGCTTTGCAGAAACTGGCCGAAGAAGATCCGTCATTCCGCGTCAGGACTGATGAGGAAACCTTGCAGACCATCTTGTCGGGCATGGGCGAACTCCACCTGGAAATCATCGTGGACCGCATGAAGCGCGAATTCGGCGTGGAGGCCAATGTGGGTAAACCTCAGGTCGCTTACAAAGAATCCATCAAAGGCACAGCCGAAGGCGAAGGCAAGTTCATCCGCCAGTCAGGCGGCCGCGGACAATATGGCCATTGCTGGTTGCGCGTGGAACTGGTTGAACGCGGCAAGGGTTATGAGTTCGTTAACGAAATCAAAGGCGGAGTCGTGCCTCGCGAATACATCCAGCCAATCAACAAAGGCGTACAAGAGGCAATGCAACGCGGCGTGGTGGCTGGCTATCCTATCTTGGATTGTAAAGTCACTGTCTTCGACGGTTCATACCACGAAGTCGACTCATCCGAAGCAGCCTTTAAGATCGCGGCTTCCATGGCTTTCCGTGCAGCTTGCGAAAAGGCCGGCATGTCCATCTTGGAACCGATCGAAAAAGTCGAAGTCGTTGTCCCCGAAGAATACATGGGCGATGTCATGGGCGATCTGAACTCCAAGCGCGGACAGATCCAATCCACCGAAGACAGGAGCGGCGTCAAAGTCATCACTGCCGAGGTGCCATTGGCCGAAATGTTCGGTTATGCCACGAACTTGCGCTCCATGACTCAGGGCCGCGGTTCGTCCACCATGGAATTCGACCATTACGCGCCAGTGCCGAATGTGGTCCAACAGCAAATCATCGAGGGCAGGATGAAGAAATAACCTGCAAATAAAAAATACCCCGGTCAGCCGGGGTATTTTTTATGTTATAATACTTGTGTGAAGGATGAATCTTACAAAAAACTTTTGATGGCCTTGGTTTTGGCTTTTGTTTTGCTGTTGCCGGCCATTGCGTATGCTGCACCGACGACAGCGCAGAACGGGCAGGTATTGGATTCGCTGACAGTCCCAAAACTGAATGTGCCCGTGCCAGGCTTGGTTTTTTCTGATGTACCTGTCAGCCAAAAATGTCCGCAATCTGCCCAGGGGTGCCTGATGATCCCTTTGCTCGCACAATATATTTCGGCTTTTTTCAACATCATCCTGGGCGTTGGGCTGGTAGCCACGGCCTTGATGATCGTGTACGGCGGTTTTCTTTATGTCTTGGGTTCGACCGGCATGCAAGTCAGCGAAGCGAAAAAGAAAATCACTGACGCTTTGGTCGGTTTGGCGATTTTGATCGGCGCTTATGCCATCTTATCCAATATCAATCCGACGACCTTGAATATGGGGTCGATCCAGATCCCGATCATCAAGCGCGCTGATCCGCTTTCGTTCGAACATGTGGCCGACAACAAAGCCGGCATGGCAGCCACCTCCAAATGTGATTTGTCCGGCAGGGTGCGGGACTTCAAGCAGTATGAATCTCCTTGGGGCCTGAAACCGTTCGGCGATAAGGAATTGTGCACTGAGCAACAGCGCACGCAAAAAGTAGATAGCGTGGATAAAAGCGGCAACAAAATTTCGCGTCCTGTCTCAGACAGCCAAGACGCGCCTTGTTGCTTGGGTTATGCGAGCGCGGCTTGCGGCGTAACAAGTTTGGCGGACGTGCTGGCGTCCTACGGAGAAAGCGTCACGCCTGAGACTCTCGGCAACATTTACATCAAAGCCGGATTGAGGACTTGCAATTATGGCGGCAGCAGTCCGCGTGCGGCCTTGGGTGCATGGCTCAAAGCAACGAATCGGAGCGATTACTCAATCGACAACTCGATCACATTCAACAGTCGGGCGAGCCTGGACGACACGCTTGCCTCTGGCCACCCGATAATTTTTCTGTGCAACAACTGCAAGGTTTGCCATGACAAGGACGTCTGCAAGACATATCCCGGGCACTGGATGGTTTTGACCGGAAAAATAGATACCACGAAATATTCCATTGCTGATCCCGGGGGTATCGAAAGGTACATTCCGACTGACCAGCTCACGACCAATGTGGGGGATCTGGTCTATATCCGCCGCAAAGACGGACAGCCGACAAATAGCTGCAAATAATCCGGGTTGCCTTACGAAAGATTTTATGATGAAGTACACTTCTTATGTCTTGGAAACGCATTCTCAAGGCGGCCCGCAAGCTGGGTACGCCCGTAATTATCGCCGACGAGTCAGGCAGTGACCCGTTTGTGGTCATGACTTTGTCCAAATATGAGGATTTGGTCGAGGAGAACGTCTTGTTGGAAAACACAGGGCTTAGGAGCGAGGAGTTTGGGGGAGACTCGGAAGACGACATGCGGGCCCTGGATCCGAGGCTGGAGCAGGTCTTTGAGGAGCAAGCCTTGGAGGAGCCTGTAAATTTCGCTGAACAGACAGAAGAAATGCCAGGGGTCCCTTTTGCTGAGCCTGTATCAGAAGAGCAAGAAAACCCTAAAACTAAGGGAGAAATGCCCTTAGAAGACAGGTTTTACTTCGAACCTTTGGACGATGAGTTCAAAAAATAGCTCAGCTCTTGCATAATTCCAAAGGGGGTGCTATATTTTGTTGGCTTTTTAAATTATCTAACTTAAGCATAAGCGCGTACTTTTATTCCGCCTAAGCGGAAAAGCGCATCAATTATCACACTATGGCTGGGACATTTGAACGAACAAAGCCGCACGTAAATGTCGGCACAATTGGCCACGTTGACCACGGAAAAACGACCTTAACGGCCGCTATTGTTACTGTGCTCGCCCAAAAGGGTCTGGCCAAAGCTGCTGGAGTTGATTCTTTTGACAAGGCTCCGGAATCCAAATCCCGTGGCATTACGATTGCCACAGCTCACGTTGAGTATGAGACTGAAAAACGTCACTATGCTCACGTTGACTGCCCGGGACACGCTGATTACATCAAAAACATGATCACTGGCGCTGCCCAGATGGATGGTGCAATTTTGGTTGTAGCTGCGACTGACGGCCCAATGCCTCAGACACGCGAGCACATCTTGCTTGCCCACCAGGTCGGCGTACCGAATA
>CAZPAP010000080.1:0-3147 GCA_964584725.1 uncultured Gammaproteobacteria bacterium | reverse complement strand
ACGGTTTGCCATTCCTCAATCGTCATTTTCGCCACTGTGCGGTCGCGGAGGATGGGTGCGGGCTGTCGGGGGCCGTTCGGGATCAAAGAGTCGACGCATTTGACGCCAGTCATGAGCGGCGTATCAACCGGGTGGCGCGTCATCACGCCTGGTGCGATTTTTTCTATCGGATAGACTTTCTCTTCCTGATAAGCCGGTTTAGCGTCCAAAGGCTGGCCCAACGGGTTGACCACGCGGCCGAGCACGCCATTGCCGACCGGGATGGAAAGGATGCGGCCCGTAGCCTGCACAGTCTGGCCGGCTTTGATGCCAGTGCATTCGCCCAAAACCATGGCGCCCACGCGATCGTGCTCCAAGTTGAGCGCTACGCCCATGGATCCGTCCTCAAACGAAAGCATTTCCATGGATTTGGCATGCTTGAGCCCGCTGATGGAAGCAATGCCATCGCCGACCTCGCGCACAACGCCGACTTCCTCGGTCGTGCTCTTGGCGTGGAACGACTTGATTTGCTCGGTGAGCTGTTCTGCTATCTTGGTGGCTGCTGTGATATTAGTTTTCATATTTTTTCCCTTGTCATCCTGAGCGGAGTTGGACGGAGTCGAAGGATCTGGTTTGTTCTGAACGGTCCAGATCTTTCGACTTCATTCGTCGAACTCATTTCGCTCAAGATGACAAAGATAAGTTATTTCATGTTAGGGCGAGGTGTTTTGTTAGTTGTTGGAGTTTTGACTGAATGGTTGAGACATAGCGCCAATCGCCGCATGAGACTGAGAGGCCGCCGATGACACTTGGATCCACTTGGCAGTTCAGGCTGACCGTACCTCCCAGATGTTTTTCCAAAGCGGATTTAAGTTTCCTTTTCTCTTCGGCCTGGATCGGGATCGCCGTCAGGGCCGTGCATTCAAAGTGTTTCGAGATTTCGCGCGCTGCAGTCTCCACTTGCTCTTTGAAATCCTGGAAATGCGAGAGCTTGTTGTCTTGCATGAGCAAGGCGACTGCGTTGATGGAATACTCGTGCAATTCATGTCCAGCTTTTTTCAGGGCGCTGTATCTTGTCTCAAGCGCTACGCCTGAATCCGAAAGGGCTTCTGCCAGGCCGGGTGTGGCTTGGAACATCTCAGCCAGCACTGCAAAATCCTGCAGAAGTTTTTCCGTGCAGTCCTTGGCCTGCGCCGCTTTTACGGCTGCCTGGGCAATATCAGTGATGATCCTGTTTGAGCCTGCCATAGGTTATGCGTTCTCTAAGTCGCGGATTGATTCCTGGATCAGCTTTTGGTGCGCTTTCTCATCCAAGCCTTCCACGATCTTGCCCGAGGCTTTGGCTACCAGCATGGCGATATCAGCTTTGAGCGCATCATAAGTCGCGGCCTTTTCGTTCTTGATGATGTCCTTGGCCTCTTTGAGCTGGGTATCGATCTCTTCGCGGGCCATGCGCAGCTTTTCGTCCTTAAGACCCGAGGCTTTTTGTTCGGCTGTTTCCACGATCTTCATGGCCTCGTTGCGCGCCTTGGCCAAGACTTCTTCTTTTTCCTTTTCGGTTTCCAAAAGTTTCTTGGCTGCTTTGTCAGCATCTGTTATTCCTTTCTTTATCTTGGCGCGCCTTTCCTCGAGCGCCAAAAGCAAAGGCTTCCAGGCAAAGATGCGGAGCACGATAAACAGGATCAGGAAATTGACGAGCTGTGCGATGAACAGCCTCCAGTCGATTCCGAGCTTTGTGAGCATGTCAGTCATAATTTTTTGGTTGAGGACTTTCGCAGTCCGTTACTGGCCGCCACACATGACGGCCAATCGCAAATGCGAAACTATACGAACTTGATGATCAAAGCAACGACCAATGCGTAAATGGCGATAGCTTCGATGAAAGCTGCGCCGATAAGCATGGCTGTCATGACCTTGGAAGCTGCCTCGGGATTGCGCCCGATGGATTCCATGGCCTTGGCGCCGACTTTGCCGATACCATAAGCCGGGAACATACCGCCGATGGCGATTGTCAGGCCCATAGCAATGAGCTTGACGCTCTCCAAATTGGAGGAGATTGCACTAACGTCTGCCATAATGATGTGATTCGCTTACCAGTCGACTTAGCATGTCATTCCCGACGTGATCGGGAATCTAACTGTGTTGCAGTTGGATCCCCGCTTTCGCGAGGATGACAAAGGGTATTTTTAATGTCGCTGGAATCGCGTAAGGGAATAAATGTCCCCCCATAGCTTCATGCGAAGGGGGACGTCTTATGCTCCTACGAATTGATTTGGTTCTGCACGCCGCCTGGCTTGCCGCCGAACGTGGCTTTGGAATAATCAGCGCGCTTGCCATGCTCTTCGTGCTCATCGTGCCCGGTCGTGGCCATGGACAAAAACACAATGGTCAAAGTGGAAAATACCAAGGCTTGGACAAAGCCCACGAAGAGTTCAAGGAAGAGGAACGGCAAAGGCGCCAGAAACGGAGAAAGAAAACCCATGACAGCCAAAAGCACTTCGCCGGCGAAGATGTTGCCGAATAAGCGGAAGCCGAACGAAAGCGTCTTTGAAAATTCAGACATGAATTCCAGCAAGCCCACGAACGTGCCGATGAAATACGGTTTTTTCCATGGAGCCACGAAGAATTTCCCCAAGTATGGCCCGACTTTCAAAAAGCGCATGCCCATGACCTGGACTGAGACCATGGCAAAGATGGCGACCACGAAAGTGAAGTTCAGATCAGCGGACATGGAGCGGATGAATGGGACCAGGATCGTGCCCTCTGGCCCGTGCTCCCAAAGACCGATGGATCCTAAGCCCGGAACAAGCTCAACTAAGTTAGAAAAAAGCACGATAAAAAAGATCGTGGCTACGATCGGGAAAATGCGCAATGATTTGTAATGGTCGTTCGTGATCGAATCAATGAAATCCAAAAACATTTCCATGCCTGCCTCAACCACGCCTGCAAAACCTTTCGCCGGTTTATTTACGTTCAGATTGCGTTTGAGCGAAATCGCGATGATGATTATCAAAACGAAGATAACTGCCGCAACTAAAAGCGTGTTGGTGATCGGGAATCCAGCGATTGTAGTAAGGACTTCTGGTCCGATGGAGATTGCGAGCATGTTTATTGTTTGGAGTTGTTATTTTTGTCTTCACCCGAGACCCTGGAGATGATGGAAACTGC
>CAZPAP010000079.1:0-3313 GCA_964584725.1 uncultured Gammaproteobacteria bacterium | reverse complement strand
CTCCGCGACGTCGCGGCGCTTGGGCCGCCGCGCGGCATCATGGGGCGAACGTGCCCTGAAGGAGGCTCATGAAGCTCATCGATCCCGGGGATGCGCCGCCCGAGGGGCGCGCCGTCTTCGACGACATCAAGGAGAGGCGGCAGACCGACCGCGTCAACAACTTCTGGCTCGCGCTCGCGAACGATCCGTCGACCCTCGCGCGCACGTGGGAGAGCGTGAAGCAGGTCTGCTATTTTACGAAGGACACGGAAATCGCCAATCGTTTGCGCTCCATGATCGCGCAGATTGAGGGCTTGGCCGAGACTTCGCGCCGCGAAAATCCTTTGGCCGTTTTGCATCAGGCTGTGAATCGTACTGGTTATCTCAAGCAGGTCATGGAATTGCCGGAGCGCGAAAAGATCGATGCCGTGCATGTGTTGAACGAGTTTGTGGCGCGCATAAAGCGCTATGAGCAATCAGTGCATGCCCCGCACCTCAAGGAATTCATGGAAGAGCTCAAGATGGAAATCCAGAGCGGAGAGCAGGGCGCTTTGCATGGCGATGCTGAGTCAGGCCCGGACGTGGTCAGGATCATGACCATCCATGCATCCAAGGGCCTTGAGTTCGATACGGTCTATCTCGTGTCCATGGTGGACCAGCGTTTTCCCACGCGCGAGCGGTCAGATGCGATCCCTCTGCCTGATGGCTTGGTCCAGGAAAGGCTGCAAGAAGGGGATTGGCATCTGCAGGAAGAGCGCCGTTTGTGCTATGTGGCCATGACGCGCGCCAAGCACAATCTGATCCTGACTGGCGCGAGTTTTTATGGCGGAGTGCGCAAAAAGAAGCCGTCAGTCTTTTTGGATGAAAGCGAGCTGGATATGCCAGCTAATATCCAGCCGGATTTGGTTGATGTGTCAAAGCTGTTGGAGCCGACCCAAACCAAAGAAGAGGCCATCCATTTGCGCGAGATTTTCCCGCTCAAACACCGTTTTTCGTTTACCCAGCTCGTGGCTTACAAAAAGTGCCCCATGCAATATAAGTTTGCGCATGTTTATCGCATTCCTATCCTAGGCGCGCACCAAAAAAGCTTTGGCCAATCAGTCCACCTGGCTTTGCAGGAGATCTTGAAGCGCCACATGGAGCGCATCTCAGCCCAGCAAGGCAATCTGTTTGCTGCCACCACCCCTAACCCCTCCTCAGCCAAGGAGGGGGAGCTGACAGTCACGCTAGAAGAGGCTTTGGACATCTATAAAGAGAGCTGGATAGATGAGTGGTACAAGAGCAGGCAGGATCATGACCGTTATTTCGCTGAGGGCAAAGAGGCTATCAAGAACATCTGGGCCAAGTGGGCCAAGAACCCTCCAAAGGTCAAAGCTTTGGAAGCTGAATCCATCTGGCAGGTGGGCGAGCATAGCATCAAGGTCAAGATAGACCGTATTGATGATGCTGAAGGCGGGGTTGAACTCTTGGATTACAAAACCAGCGAATATAAGCCAGACCAGAAGACTGATGTGGTTGAACGCGAACAGCTCCAGCTCTATCAACTGGCGACAGAGGGCCGAGGCCTAAAGGTAAAACGCTTGGCCTATGTGTTTGTCCGGGCTGATGCAGAACAAGAAATACCTTTGCTGGAAGGCGAGGCTAAGATAAAGTTTGAGGAAGATCTGCTTTCACGCATGAACGAAATCCTGGTGTCTGATTTTCCGGCCACGCCGTCCCAGCATCTGTGCAGTTACTGTGACTTTAAAGACATTTGCGAATACCGTAAATAACTCTTGTAACTTGTCACTTGAAACTTGTAACGTAAATATGTGGGAATCACTTAAGTTTATTCTGCCTCGCGCAGTCAAAGATGCGGGCATCAACGAGCGGGTCACTGCTGTGCGTGTTTTGGATACGGCAACTCAAGCCTTGGTGGCGCGCTGGGGCGAGGACAAGGCAGCCAGAGTCAAGTTTTTGAGCTTCAATACCGGCACGCTTAAGGTTGAGACTGAATCGCCAGCCGCAAAACAAATGCTTTATCAGGAGAAAATAGACTTTATCAATACTCTGAACAACAAGCTTGGCGAACGCGCTGTCATGGCTTTGGATATCCGCAGCCGCGGTTTTTGAGAACGCCTGTAAAATCTGATATAATGCACGCATGAATTTCCGTTGGTATTTGATTTTCATGGGCGTTGGCACTGGCCTGGCTTGGATCGCCTGGATGTTTGTTTTGCAGACCACGAATCCATATGAATCCGGCGTCATGGGCTTGGCTTTTTTTTACATCACACTCATGCTCAGTTTGGTCGGCACCTTGTCTTTGCTGGGCATTGGCTACCGCATCGGCATCCAAAAGCGCAATGCCACGGTTTTCAGGGAAGTGCGCGTGTCCTTTAGGCAAGCCGTATTATTGTCGCTATTGGCTGTTTGCGCCTTGTATTTAGCCTCCCAAAAACACATGACCTGGTATTATCTGCTGATCTTGGTGGCTTTGGCCGGAGGCATAGAATACATCCTGTTGGTCATCCAGAGTGCCAGGCGTGAATGAGTCAAATTTTGAGACATTGCGTTTAAGCGAAAAAACAGATTTTAGACAAAGATGTCCACTTGCTGGATATATATATGATTGAGTAAGATGCAAGGCATCCTGAATGTATGTTTTTTGCTGATGGCCTGCTTAATCGCTTTTCAACTGACCTTGGCATTGACCTGGGAACTTCAACGACCCTTATTTTCGCCAAGGGCAAGGGTTTGGTTGTGAACGAGCCGTCAGTCGTGGCCATCAATACCCGGAACGGGCAAGTGCTTTCCATCGGCCACGAAGCCAAAGCCATGTTGGGCAAGACTCCGCAGTACGTGCACATGTCCAAACCTTTGCAGCGCGGAATCATTTCGGATTATGAAGTCGTCGAAAAGATGCTCAGGTATTTTTTCCAGAAAATCCATCGCGAGCATTCGCTGTTCGTGCCGCGGCCGCGCGTGATCGTGGGCGTGCCCTTGGACGTGACAGAAGTGGAGCGCAAAGCCGTGGGCGATGTAATGCTGTCGGCTGGCGCGCGCGATTTCTTTTTGATTGAAAAGCCGATTGCATCTGCCATTGGCATTGGCCTGCCTATTTCCGAACCGATCGGCAACATGGTGGTGGACATCGGGGGCAGCACGACCGAAATCGCAGTCATTTCCTTGAATGGCATCGTCACCTCTAAATCCATACCCATTGCTGGTGATGAAATGAGCCGGAATATCACGCAGTATGCGCGCGATGTCTTTAATCTATTGCTGGGCGACAAAGCCGCCGAAGACGTAAAAGTCGCGGTTGGTTCGGCCATACCGCTCAAAGACAGGATGG
>CAZPAP010000078.1:0-3397 GCA_964584725.1 uncultured Gammaproteobacteria bacterium | reverse complement strand
GGTGGACGGCAAAGGCGGCATCCGCGTGCTGGCTGATACGGCTGAACGCGGCGAACACTTAAATTTAGATGATATTGAAGCCGCAAAAAAGCGCGCCGAAGAAGTAATGAAGAGCCTGGTCAGGACAGATGACCAGTCTTTTGCCAGGGCTGCGGCCGAATTGGAGCGCGAAATGGCACGCTATAAAGTCGCTTTGAAGTACAAATCAGACAAGGGCCATAAAACCAGGATTGCTGACAAGGAATTGACCGACGAGGCCGGAACAGTATAAGGTATAAATACGAACTACAAAATATTACGGGTACAAAACCTATCCGTAATGCTAGTCCGTAACCATGAGATGCTTCCTGGGAATACCCGTGCCCGGTGATTGCCGGTCTGCACTTAAGGGTCTGTGGCAGCCTACTGATAAAGATAGGTCTGTGCTTAGGCTCGCGGATCCAGGGCAGTGGCACATCACATTAGCTTTTTTCGGCAACGTGGAATACGACAATCTGTTGCGTCTAAAGGAGTTCATCGGCCGTGCGCTTGAGACACCTCCTTCCGGCGCTTTTAAAATATCCAAGATAGAATCTTTCCCTGCCAAAAAACCGGTTTATATCGTGGCCAAATGCGAGCCAGAGCAGGAAGAGGCCTGGCGGGAATGCGTTTTACAGGTAACTGACATGGCAAGCATGTTCGCGCCCCAGACAGACCGGAAGCCATGGATTCCGCATATAACTTTGGCCCGCACGCGCAACAACAAAGAGCTGGAGCACCTGCAGATCCAGGTCAATGGCTTAGGCTGGGTGCCGCGCAATGCCACGCTCTACAAAAGCGATCACACGCCGACTGGCCCGATTTACACACCCTTACATGAATTCCCCATCAACATTTAATTGCATGGGCTTGGTCATCCATGGATACGACTTGCATCGCATCCTGCAGGAGATCCAGACCCGCAGCGCCCAAGGCCTCAAGGCTTGGATTGTTACGGCTAATGGCCTGATTTTGCTTACAGCCAAGCGTCAACCTGCTTATTGGGAAACTTTACGTCAGGCTGATTTTAGATTCGTGGATGGTTCAGGCCCGCAGCTCATAGGTTTTTTGAGGGGAACATTGGCTAAACGCGTTGCTGGCGTGGAACTCAGTGAGGCTCTGGCTCAGTTATGTTTGCAAAAAAAATGGACGCTCGCACTAGTCGGCGGCAAAGATGGCATTGCTGACAAAGCAGCCTGGGAATTGAGGAAAGCTTATCCAGAACTAAAAGTCTGGGCTGAAACAGGCGGGATGATCGCAGAAGATGGCAGAGTTGATGAAGCAGGGGAGGCATCGCTTACAAGATTATTTGAATACGAACCAGATGTAGTCCTGGTTGCTTTTGGATGTCCCAAACAAGAATACTGGATCCAGAAATATAAAGATCGATTGCCCACAGTCAAAGTCTTTATGGGCGTGGGTGGGACACTAGATTTCTGGGCAGGACATTCTGTGCGCGCTCCGCTGTGGATGCGCCACATGGGCTTGGAATGGCTGTGGCGCTTGATCCAAGAACCCTGGCGCTGGCGCAGAATTTGGGACACGATCGTCGTATTCCCAATCAGGGCGTTGTTTGGATAAAAACCCCTAGGTATATAAAATAATTGTCATTGCGAGGGAAGTCGGAGCGACGTGGCAATCTTCAAAAAGGAACAGCTAGCGAGGCGTTAAAACTGAGCTCATAGTCCTCGAGGCTTGACAAAAAGCCTGTTTTTGTGTACATTGAGCAATCAGGTCTTTCACATAGGAGGGTTTCCGATGATCACATCCGAACAAGAGCAAGAATTATTGAAGATTTTGTACCGGACGCTTCGGAACAGAAACGGAGGCAACGAGCCCGCTCTCGCGACCGAAGACTCAGTCGAGATGAATCTGATTCTGCAAGATCTAGACGGCCTGTTGGGACCGAACTGGAAGATCCAGCTGGGCACGAAGTATACAGTGCCAGGTGATCAAGCGGTTTGCTTCGAGTCGACAGAAGGTGAGTTGCTGCGCGGAGTAACAAAGAGGATCGTTCGGTCCATCCGCAAACATGGTCTTGACCCTGTCGAGGTCTGGTTCTTGGACGATCAGCTGAACATCAACTCCGAATCGTTTGCGAAGTCCATCAGGGATGCCATTGCCAGGCGCAAGCGCATCGTCGAGCTCTTCTGCAAGTAGCAACAGGCCACCGCCCTCTCTCTCAATCCCGTCTCAGGACATTCTAAGTCCTGGGGCGGGTGTTTTATTTACAGGGAAATATTTGGATAAAAAAAACCGCGTTCATAATGAATGCGGCATAGACTTATCTGCGCCTGGTTGGCGCGTCATTTAATGTACCTGCAAATCTTCTTGGCCAACCTCGGGTCGCTCTTTTTCAACGCCTCAAGCGCTTCCTTGTAGCCAAGCTTGGCCAGGGTCATGGCATTGCGCAGCTCCTCGATCTTCTTATCGCGGCGATCAACATACACGAGTCGTCTGAGGATGAGCGCACAAGGCAAGAACAGCAAGATGAGGATGATGATGCCAATACACATAACCGTGTTGTTGCTCATTTCTGCTTCGTCCGGCGGAATCACCAGCCGACCCACGGTGATAGAAAGGGCTATGAGCAAAAGAGAGCTGATGATGAGCCCAAGGGCTATGGGCATGATGCGCGCTCTGTTGATCTCTCTGACGAGCCGCCGCAGATGATCAGCGCACCATTCTTTCTTGTCCTGCACCCTCACGATTGCTTTTGTGGCCATCTCCTACCTCCTGGGCAAGGCGTCCATCCTTGACGCAAGCTCACGTTCGTTCAGAGGATCGTCAAAGACTTCCTGAAGCTCTACTTCGCACTCCAGCCTTATGCGCGGCTCCAACATGTGTGTCGCGTCAGGGATTTCCATGGGCTTGTTGACCTGAGCCATGAGCTGACTAAGCGCTTCATCGTCTGGCCCACTGGGCAACGGGTGCTTGTCCAAGAACTCTTTTTGGACGCGTGCCAACTCAGCATTGCGCTGGAAGTCGGTGATGGCCCGTTCAAGGTTCTCATGCGCTTGCATGATGAAGTTCTGGTAGCGAGCTGCCAATGCAGTATCCCGGTCCAGCAAATCAAGGTTGGCTGCCTGTCGCCACGTTTCATAGCGCACGCAATGTGCTTTGTAGCTTTCCACGGCGCGCAGGATCAGTTGGCAGCGCTGATAGAGCGGAGCCGCTATAAGCTCGGCGAGCAACTTTCGTTTCACTTTGCGTGCTTGTAGCTCGGACCAAAAGTGCGCCAGAAGTATTCCCCCAAGAATGGAAGCCACCAAAGGAAAGAAATATACCATCGGGCCTAAGGACGTCGTCATCACGAAGTGAATCAAGCATACAGCTATGATGAAAACCATTATAGCCTCTGCCACACCAATCGTAGCCG
>CAZPAP010000077.1:0-3472 GCA_964584725.1 uncultured Gammaproteobacteria bacterium | reverse complement strand
GGCCAAACCAGGTTCAATCACTCCTCACACCGAGTTTGAAGCTCAAATCTACGCTTTGACCAAGGATGAAGGTGGCCGCCACAAGCCGTTTGTCTCAGGTTACAAGCCTCAGTTCTACATCCGCACCACGGACGTGACCGGCGAAGTGACCCTTCCGGCCGAAGTAGCCATGGTTCAACCTGGCGATACAGTCAACATCACAGTCAAGCTCATTACCCCGGTCGCTATGGAAGACAAGATGCGCTTTGCCATCCGCGAGGGCGGCAAGACTGTCGGTGCCGGTGCTGTAACTAAGATCATTAAGTAATAATCGAACATTAGAAATCGTCCACTCCGGCCTTGCTTGATCCCAAAGGATCCAGCAAGGGCTCGGGGGGACGGGAACGATCATGGCCGAAACAGCTACATCAAAAAAGGCAGTCAAAGAGGGTGCGACGCGCATCAGAATCAAGATACGCGCGTATGACCATAAGATAATTGACCAGGCGACCCGCACAATTATCGAGACTGCTGAGCGTACAGGCGCGCGCGTGATTGGTCCCGTCCCCCTGCCGACTGAAAAGCGGAAGTGGACAGTGAATCGCTCGACTTTCGTGCACAAGAATTCGCGCGAACAGTTCGAGATGAGGATCCATAAGCGAATCGTAGACATCCTCGAGGCCACGGCCAAGACGATCGATGCGCTTACCAGCTTGAACCTACCTTCAGGCGTGGACGTGGAAATCAAAATGTCGTAATCCCGTTAAGACGGGATAAAAAAGCAAACCAGTTTTCATTCCCAAGGAGAAAGTTGCCCTCCCCCTTCGCTAAAGCTTCGGGGGAAGGATACCAAGGAGCGATCTTGGATCCCATGAGCATAACCTCCCTGCAGTGCAATCAAAATTGGCGTAATTCAAAATATAAAACACGCATCTCGTGCAAGGTTGTACGAAATGCTGTACGTAAGAGCCTTATCGCTTCAGAGGCCAGAAATTTGATCGCTATCATTCCGATGATGGTTATCAGGTTTCTGGCTTTTGCGTTCCGCTTAATCGGAGCGCCTCGGTATGTCCGATGCAAATCGGACCTCCACCCTGGCCAGGACGTCTAATCTTAAGGACGATATGAAATTTATTCTAGCCAAGAAACTGCAAATGTCGCAGGTTTTCCTGCCAGACAGCACTGTTGTGCCTGTTACTTTAGTTCAGGCCGGCCCGTGCGTAGTCACCTCAGTCAAGAAGGAAGATGGGAAGGACGGATATAATGCCGTCCAGCTTGGGTTTTTGAATGCAAAGCGTTTGAACAAACCCGAAGAAGGCCACTTGAAGGATTTGCCCAAGGTCAAAATAATCCGTGAGTTCCGCATCGAAGATTCGGGCGAGCTTAAGCGCGGAGACATGGTTGAATCAACAACTTTCGCGGCCGGTGATGTTATCCAGGTGACTGGCACATCCAAGGGCAAAGGCTTCCAAGGTGTAGTCAAGCGCCATCATTTCCATGGTCATCCTTCGACTCATGGTCACAAAGACCAGCTGCGCATGCCTGGCTCAATCGGCCCGGGTGGTTTACAGCACGTCATGAAGGGCCGCCGCATGGGTGGGCACATGGGTGATGAAACAGTTACGGTCAAGAATCTGAAAGTAATGGAGCTTCGTGAAAACGGGATATTGGCTATCAAAGGTGCAGTACCGGGTGCGCGCAACGCCATTCTTATGATCCAAACAGCCTAAACATATGCCAAGCTTAAAGATCTACAATGTAGAAGGCCAATCAGTCGGACAAATGGATTTGTCGGACGCGCATTTTGGTTTGAAACCGAAATCTTCTTTGGTGCACCGCGTAGTCGTGGCCCAAGAGACCAATTCGCGCAAGACACGGGCTAACACCAAGACCCGCGGCGAAATCGCTGGCGGCGGCAAAAAGCCATGGCAGCAAAAAGGCACAGGCCGTGCCCGCCAAGGTTCGATCCGTTCTCCGCAATGGGTGGGCGGCGGCATTGTTTTTGGCCCGCGCAAAGAACGCAATTACCAAGAAAAAATCAACCGCAAGCTTAAACACCAGGCTTTGTTCATGGTGCTCTCCGACAGGGTTGCACATGACAAGCTTTCTATCGTGGACAAGTTCCCGGTTGAAAATCCTAAGACCAAGTCATTTTCGGGCTGGATGAAAAAGCTGCCGTTCGGACGCAGGACTTTGGTCGTGACTGCAAGCTCAAACCCCATGCTTATGCGCATGGTCAGGAATATCCAGAACGTCGAACTGGTGAGCGTGAACTCTTTGCATGTGGCTGATACCGTAAAGTACCCGGCCATAATGTTTGAGCAAGCTGCCATTCCGGCTTTTGAAGCTTTGTATAAACGCAAATAATATGGGTATCTTCACTAAAAAAACCGATAAAACGGAAAAAAAGTCAATCGCCAAAACTCCGAAGTCAAAAGCTGCGGATGAGGTTTTGACGCCTGAAAGCCAGAGCAAAAAGGCAGACGTGGTTACGGTTTTGACTGCCAAGGGCCAGGCTGGAATGTCTTACCGTATTTTGCTTTCGCCACGCGTAAGCGAAAAGGCCGCTGTTTCCGCTTCCAAGAACGTCTATGTTTTCAATGTCCCGGTCTCAGCCGAGAAAATTGAAATCCGGAAAGCAGTCGAGGCTTTGTATGGCGTTAAAGTCGACGACGTCCGCACAGCCCGCGGAGCAGGCAAGCGCACCACGCGCGGCCGCATGCATGGCCAGCGCAACAACTGGAAGAAGGCTTATGTGTGCGTGAAGGCCGGCCAAAAGATTGATCTATACGAAGGAGTATAAACCCATATGCCTATTAAGATTTACCGTCCAGTTACCAAAGGCCGCCGCATCTCATCGGTGCAGGATTTTTCTGATATCACGCGTTCCAAGCCGGAAAAGTCGCTCACCATCCCGCGCAAGGCTTTTGCCGGCCGCACCAATGGCAAGATCACTGTCCGCCACCAGGGTGGGGGACATAAGCAGCTTTATCGCGTCGTTGATTTCAAGCGCGATAAATATGATATCCCAGCCACTGTCACGACCATTGAATATGACCCAGTACGCGGTGCACGCATTTCGCTTTTGACCTACAAGGACGGCGAGAAGCGCTACATGATCGCGCCGGACAACCTGAAGATCAACGACCAAATCGTAAGCACCATCAAAGGCGAGGCCGAAATTTCGATCGGCAATCGTTTGCCTTTGGCTCGCATTCCATTGGGTACCATGATCCACGCCGTGGAACTTTCTGCTGGCATGGGCGCCCAGATCGGTCGCGGAGCAGGTGCTTCCATCCAACTCATGGCCATTGAAGGCGAATTCGCGACTCTTAAACTCCCTTCCGGCGAGATGCGCAATTTTTCCAAGCAATGCATGGCAACAATCGGCGTGGTATCCAACCAGGATTACCGCTTGGTGCGTTATGGCAAAGCCGGACGCATGCGCTGGATGGGCCGTCGTCCGCATAACCGCGGCGTCGTCATGAACCCC
>CAZPAP010000076.1:0-3532 GCA_964584725.1 uncultured Gammaproteobacteria bacterium | reverse complement strand
TTTGGAGTTGTTATTTTATTCTTCAACCGGTACCCTTGAGAAGATGGAAACTGCCTTAAAGCCTAGAAGGATGGATGAAATCACGATCGAAGCCAGGATGCCGGTCAATAAAAACACTGGGGAGATGTTGAAGTGCTTGTCCAGCAATCTTCCTCCAAGAGCCAATAAGACCAGGGGGATGGCCATGGTATAGCCCATTTCCCATGCAAACTTGAAGGCTTGAGCAACGCTCAAACCCTTGTCTGCAGGTCTGTTTTGGTTCGGTTTATTGCCGAGTGGCTCGGTTGTCATGTTTTTAAAAGACGCCAAGAGTATAAAATTTCTTGAACTAACTGTCAATGGTGCCGTTTTTACGGCAAACCCTCTATCCGTCTCTCTTTTTATTATATTGCGAGACTGCCTTTCCCCCACCGCCGCAGGGGAAAGGCTGGTTAACCAGAGGCGGCTAGTTGGTTCCCCTCCTTTTTTGAATGCTTAAGGTACTGAACAATTGATGACGGTAAACTAAGGAGGGGTTAGGGGCGGTCTAGCTACAAAAAAACCGTTGGGGGTCCAACGGCTAGGTGACAGGTGCCAGATCCTTGGCGTCGTAGAGGAAATAGCTGTAGCCGCATATGCAATGCTCTTTCAACACCACGAGCCACTTGCCATTACCTTGGTAATGCACGGAGTGCACAGTGCAGATGTCGCCCTCCTTGAGTGCATGTTTTGTCCCAGGCGTAAACCAGAGTTCGGGGTCACCGAAGATTTTATCTGGACAGCTCGCATTGATGGCCTTGACCTTTGTTTCGATGTCAAAAGGAGGTGTGTGGCCTTCAAGACGTGCCCGCAGAACGCCTTTCAGGAAGTCGAATTTTCTGCGAGTATCTGGCGCGCTGATATCGAGCAACAGATTGCCACCACAAGCGCCCAACTTGATGGCAACAGTCGCAAATTCATCTATGAGAATCAGATCGTTCCACTTGTAGGCCTCATATATGGATGGCATCTCAGCCTCCTTTTTTGCAGTGGACGACGACTTCTGAAGAACGACGTTCGACTTGGTAGCCATTGAAACCTTCGCACACACAGTCTGCGATTGAGATCTCGTAGTAAAGCCCAGGGTCCATCATCCTGACATTGAGCAGTATCTCTGACAGCTCGCGGAGATCGCGGTATGTCTTTTGAGCATCTGCGTCAGCACAGCGGACCTTGGCATACGACGGCTCTTCCACTGTGATGATCATGAATTTGCTGAAGAGGACCGAAGCAAGCCTGAACGAGGTCTTGGGCTGGGGTTGAATAGGCGCAACTGCTGGAGCTTGTGCGTGGCAGGCAACGAGAAAAACCAATGAAATGAGCCAAAGAACGATTCGCATGAGTCCCCTCCTTTGTTGGTGTGAGCAAATTTAAACAGTTCAAGTGGAATTGGTCAATAAGACTAACTCATCCTGACTTGTCATCCCACTAGGCTGCCTTTAGCCGTGGATGACAAGTCTGTCCTTCCCTTACACCAAGGGAAGGACTTTAATTTATCAGTTGAACTGTTTGAGCCCTGAGCCCTCTCTTGTCGTAAGAGAGGGCGGCGAACGCATGTGAGCCGGTGAGTTAGGTCCTAAAACACTTCCTCGCATTCTCTGTTGTCATCTCGCAAATATGTTCGTATGGAAGCTCCAGGATTTTGGCAATGTGTTCTGCCACGAAGCGCACATAAGTCGGTTCATTCCTTTGCCCGCGCACTGGCTGGGGAGCGAGCCACGGCGCATCTGTTTCCAGCAAGATTTTATCCAGCGGAATTTTTTTCACGATTTCAGACAAAGAATCTATTGCCAGCGTTCCTTTGCGCGGTTTGAAAGTCACGATGCCGCCGATGCCAAGATAACAATCCAAGTCTAAAAACTTTTTAGCTTCTTCATATGTGCCAGAGAAGGCATGGATTACTATTTGTGACACGTGAGACGTGATTCGTGACTTGTCGTTTGCGGCAGACGTTTCACGTGTCACATTTCGCGTATCACGGAGGATGTTGTAGGTGTCTAAAAAGGCATCGCGCATGTGGACGACCAAGGCTTTGTTCAATTCTTGCGCAATTTGGATTTGTTCGCGGAAACATTTGATTTGTTTTTCACGGGAAGCCCTATCCCCTTCTTCCAAGCGATGATAATCCAATCCAGTTTCGCCGATCGCGACAACACGGGGAGACTGAGCCAGGCGTTTCAGTTCATCTGCAGCATATGGCACACCAAGCACGCCCTTCTCATCCTCATCTTCAAATGGACTAGTCAAATGTTCTGGGTGATAACCGACTGACGCCCAAGTGTCAGCATGTTTTTCCGCATACTCAACCGCTGACCCGCTCGTTGTCATCGCAGTTCCGACTGTAATTGTCTTTACGTCAAACTCGCGCATCCTTTGATGCACTTGCTCGCGGTCTTGGTCATACGAACTGAAATGTAAGTGTGAATGCGTGTCAATAAGCATAATCCTCTTCGCTTCTCCTTTAATAAAGGAGACTTTAACGTACTAGTCTGCCGGTTTTATAGCAAGATGCCAAGGACTGTAGAGAAAATTGTGTAGATAAAAATTGAGACTGCGCTTTTGGTGACATAAGGCGTGAGGAAGGGCAGGATCGGAAACATGCGGAAAAACCAGATCACAGCGCCGAGGATGACAATGCCTTCAAAAAATCCGACAAATGCGCCAGCCAAGTTATTGGCTGATTTCATGAATGGAATCACTGCCAAGAATTTGAAGGTTTTGTCCAAAGCGCTGAAGATCCAGCCTACGAGCTTGTCCACCAGGATAAAGACGGTCAAGAACGCGATTGTCTTTGCCCAGCCAGAGGGCATGAATGGCGCAAACACAGCAGACAAGCCCAAATACCAGGCCTTGGCCGCAATAAACCCGATAACTGCGCCTACAATGCGCCCCAAAGAGGCAATAAGCCCGTCTTTTAGGCCTAGACCAATAAAGGCAATCAAGGCTAGGGCGAGGATAATGTTAAAAAGAAGCATAATGCAGTTATTCTAGCATAATTGCGACTTATTAGCTCAAACTAACGTCAATTCTCTTTTGGCAAGTCATTTAACAACACTGTCAACGTAACGCAGAAGCAAGCCGGTTTGATACACCAAGAATTCATTTTCGGCTTCTGTGATCTCGCCGTCATTGTGTTTGCTATTTTCGTTAAAATACTTATCAAGATACGAGAAAAAGTCAAAAATAGTTTGTCTAATCTTAGAGTCTATACCATCTGTTTTTAGGCGCGTCGCCAGCGCCTTAATATTCGTTTCCAAGCCAGCTGTATTTTTTAATTTAAATTTTAGGAACTCTTCGATTGTGCGCCGCATACTCTCCGCTGACTTGATTGCATTCTGTGGGCTGTGATTTTGGTAGAATTTAAGACCAGTTTCAAAATGACCTTGAGCTTCTGGATTCAGAAAATTCATTACTCTGTTAACCAGGTGTTCATCAAGCTCTCTTTGTCCTTTGGGATACAAAATAACCTCGGCATTTTTGAGGCTGGTATTTCCATCAACGGAGAAATGGAAAA
>CAZPAP010000075.1:0-3593 GCA_964584725.1 uncultured Gammaproteobacteria bacterium | reverse complement strand
AACGAAAATACCGGCTTTTGGTCTTATAATGGTTGTTTCTTGCTTTATATTACGGTACCACCAGACAAAAGTCCATGCCTTATACACAGCCCAATATTGACAGATTTCCAGCCAGGCTGTATAACTTAAGTGGGAATGATTCTCATTTATGAAAACAAGGAACCGAGATTGCGAACGCAGGCTTTTGCTCCTGGAGCATATCCAAAGCCGACACGACCACCCGACTGCGGCCGACTGTTTCATATCCATGCGCAAGCAAATACCCACCATCGGGCAATCCACTATCTATCGTCATCTTAACGAATTGACTAAACAGGGACTGATAGAAGAGATTGCACTCCCCGGCCAGCCTGCGCACTATGACGCCAACATCAAAACACATGCCCACTTCCATTGCACGAGCTGCAATAAGCTGGATGATGTTGAGGCTATAGTCCGCGCCCAGTGGCCTGGCACGCCTGATTCAATCCTGGTCATGGCCAATGGTATTTGCATTGATTGCACAAATTAACAATTAAGAATTAATAATTAATAATTTTTGAAAAAAGAAAAAAGAAAAAAGTCTAAAGAAGCTTCTTTGTTCTTTGATCTTTATTCTTGAATCCAAGAAGAATATGTCTGACACAACTCAACTGAAGGTCGGCGATTCAGCGCCGATGTTCACCTTAAAAAACCAAGACGGAAAAGAAGTGAGCCTTAAGGATTTCCAAGACAAACAAGATGTGATCTTGGTCTTTTACCCAGGCGATATGACGCCCGGCTGTACTATCCAGCTGTGCAACATCCGCGATGACTGGTCCAAATTCACTCGGCTCGGCATCGCAGTCTTGGGCATTAACCATGCGGACGAAGATTCACACACTACTTTTGCTGAAAAATATAAATTCCCCTTCCCCTTGCTGGTCGATACTGACAAAAAAATCAGCAAAAAGTACGGGGCCATAAAAAAACTGTTCTTAGCCACGGTCATCAAGCGCACTGTGGTCGGAATAAACAAAAAAGGCAAAATAGTTTATTACAAAACAGGCATGCCCAAGGATGCGGACATCCTCAAGGCATTCACTAAATAACAAATAACCATATGATTGAAACTCCAAAACTTTCCCTGCCCTTTACAGGCGCTCAGGGAAACATCAGCGAAAAGACCTTAACGATCCATCATGACAAGCTCTATGCTGGCTATGTGGATAAAAAAAACGAGGTACAGAAAAAGCTGGCCGAGCTAAGCTCAGATGACCTGAAAGCCGCCAATCAATCCTACTCAGCTTTGCGAGCCTTGAAAGACAGCGAGACTTTTGCCACGAACGGCGTCTATCTGCACGAATGGTATTTCGCCAACTTGGGCGGCGACGGTAAAACAACGGACGCGATGACCAAAGCGCTGACAGCTGAATTCGGTTCTTTTGATAAATTCGTTGAACTTTTCTCAGCCTGCGGCATGGCTGCACGCGGCTGGGTCGTCTTGGCTTTTGACATGCACGACAAAGCTTTGCGGATCTACACGGCTGATGCGCACAACCAAGGCGGTGTCTGGAGCGCGATTCCTCTGCTCGTGCTGGACGTGTATGAGCACGCTTACTTCATAGACTCAGGCTCAGACAGAAAAGCTTACATCCAGGATTTTATGGCGCACATAAACTGGCAGGCAGTTGAACAGCGCTACCAAACCATCACAGAAACAAGAACAAAGACAAAAGACTAAAGAAGCTTCTTTATTCTTTGTTCTTTAATCTTTATTCTTAAATAAAAAATATGTTGAAACTTAATCAGCCGGCGCCTGACTTTAAAGGAACGGCTTCGCAAAAAGGACAATTCAAAACAGTCAGCCTCGCAGACTATAAAGGCAAATGGCTCGTGTTCTTCTTTTACCCCAGGGATTTCACTTTTGTCTGTCCCACAGAACTAAAAGCATTCGCTGGAATGGAAGCAGAGTTCAGCAAGGCTGGCGCCCAAATCCTGGCTGCATCCACTGATTCAGAGTGGAGCCATCAGGCTTGGTTTGAACGCGATTTGCCCCAAGTCCAATATCCAGTGATCGCTGACGTGACTCACCAGATCGCAAAAGCCTATGAAGTGTTGAACGAAAACGATGGTTCAGCTGAACGCGGCCTGTTCATCATTGATCCGGACCAAAACATCCGCTATCTACTTGTGAGCGACGGCTCTGTCGGCCGCTCAGCTACTGAAACCTTGCGTGTGCTCCAGGCTTTGCAGACTGGCGCGCTCTGCCCAGCAGATTGGAAGGTCGGAGAAAAAACGCTATCCTAACCCCCTCTAACTCCCCCTTACGCTAAGGGGGAGGACATGAACAATAAAAAGACGTCTCGTTCGCACGGGACGTTTTAATTTTATTGTAAAATCCCTAGTGGATGCTGGCGGCTGAGACTCCGAGCATCAAGGAAAACAAGGCTCCTAAGCTCAAGGCTGCGGCCATGATGACAAAGACTGAGGACTTGTGCGCGACAAAATCCTGCAGAAAATTATCAGTCAGGCCTGAGCATTTGGTGCCCTGGTCTTTGCATGTGCGTGTCCTCTTTGAGGTGCGTTTGGCTGGCATATTATTTGTTTATTTTTTATGCTAATGATTTTTCTTTTTTCTTGCTGCCTGACTTGTCCAGCAGCTCGTTTATGGCCGCCTGGTTCCAACCTACGATCACTTGCCCATCAAGTTCCAGGACCGGCACTCCCATTTGCCCGGATTTTTTCACCATCTCATTCGCGGCCTCAGGGTCATTGGCTACATCCACTTCAGTGAAGGTTGTACCCTTGTCTTTCAAAAAATCTTTAACCAATTTGCAGTAAGGGCAAGTCGGAGTGGTATAAAGAAGGATGTGCATAATTTCGCAACACTCACATTATATCACAAAAAAACCGCGACTTATGCACACGAGGCCATCAAAGTGTCTTCAAATAGTTCAAAAGCGTCCGCACTCCCCAGCCTGTGCCGCCGACTGGCCACTCTGGCACAGTCTCTTTTTCCGCATATGACGGGCCTGCGATATCAATATGCGCCCAAGGCACATCATGCACGAACTTCTGCAAAAACAACGCGGCAGTAATGATGCCAGCCGGGCGTCCACCCACATTCCTGATGTCTGCAATCTTGGATTTGATCAAATCATTGTATGCTGGATAAAGCGGGAGCTCCCAAATTGGCTCCCCTGCTTCCTGGGCACTGCGCTGGATAGCGAGCTTGAGATTTTTGTCGTTTGAGAACAGCCCTGCCACGTCGCTGCCCAACGCAATGATGACTGCGCCAGTCAAAGTCGCAAGGTCAATGATCACATCTGGCTTGATCTTGAGCGCACAATAGGCCAAAGAATCTGCCAGCGTGACTCGCCCCTCAGCATCCGTGTTCTCGATCTCAATTGTTGTGCCATCCATGGCTGAGACAACATCGCCTGGGCGATAAGCCGTGCCGCTTGGCATATTCTCAGCCGCGATAAAAATACCATGCACTTCTGCTTTTGGTCTGATTGACGGGAGCGCCTGAAAAACTCCAAGCACGCTGGCTGCGCCTGCCATATCGCACTTCATGTATTTCATGGAATCGCCAGGCTTAAGGGATAACCCGCCTGACTCAAAAGTAATGG
>CAZPAP010000074.1:0-3610 GCA_964584725.1 uncultured Gammaproteobacteria bacterium | reverse complement strand
CCCAAAAGTTCGGCCTGGAGTTCATTACGGCAGACCCAGACACTGTCGGGTGGTTCAAATCAATCCGCGGGCATGCCAAAGACTTGGAACGAGGCGAGCGCTGCACCAAGTGTATCAATTTTAGATTGGATAAGACGTTTGAGTATGCCAAACACAATGGTTTTCAGTGGATTGCAACGACTTTGAGCGTGAGCCGCAGAAAAAACGTGGACTTGATCAATGCCTTAGGCAAAACCTTGGCTGACAAATATGGATTGGACTTTTTAGGCAAGGATTGGAAAAAAGAAAACGGTGAACTGATTTCGCAGCAACGAGCAAAAGAGGCTGGTATCTATCGCCAGGATTATTGCGGCTGTGTGTACTCTTATTTCACCAAAACTGGTATCCATGGGTCTGCCCAGCGGTAAATCCATTTGATGTTGGCTAGATTCACATTGATGCACCCATGGCTCATGCGCCGGCCGAAATTATTGTGCCAATATGCATAATGGATATACATGTGCGGCCGGAACATCAGATTATACGGCACATTGCCTAAATCATAATTATCCGGGTTGCCCTTGCCATAGCTCCATTGATAGTTGACCACCGGGTCTTTTTCCAGGACCGAATAATTCCCTGGCGGGGTCGGAAACCTGTAGCTGCCGGTTGAGACCAAGAACGTCTTGACCAACCTGCCGTTTTCATAAGCGCGCAGGCGCTGCTCTTTCAGGTTGACGTAGATATATTTGCCGGTCGATGTTGCAGTCGGATCAACCGGACCGATTGCATAATCAAAATCCGCTCTGGCGATCGGGTACTCGACCAAAGAAGCAGGAGTAACTTGGATCGCGTTCTTCAGATATGCGGCCAAATCCTGATCAGTCCTCAAGGCATGGCGCTTATAGGCGCGCTTGCGTATGTGCCAAATCAAATCAGGCGCATTCGGGTCATAGACCAAACCGCTGATCGCCTTCCTCTGCTTCAACGGGATAGTGACCTTGTCGCTCTCATCTGGAATGGAAGAAATCGCAGCCCAAGACATGGGCTGGGCAATCGCTTTGAGCTGGGCTATTGATGTGCTGACCTGATATCTGCGCGACGTAAGCGGATCAATGTACCAAGTTCGATTTGTTGTTTTTTCGATCACGAAATCACCAGCATAATCCCCTGCGCTGAAATTGACAGGCGAACGCGAGGCCGCATCAGCTGTTGTCGGCAAAACTAAAAACACGCTCATCCAAAATAGGATGGCTATTTTCCCCCCGTGTCCTTGCTTGACTGCCAACATAACAATTTAGGACTGACAAGTTGCAAGCATCAAGTTACAAGAGCGCTTTAATACTCTTGTAACTTTTAACTTTATACTTGTTATTTAGATCTCGATCTTGAACGACGAAAGTTTGTTGATGCGATAAGCCATGATAAAAGCCCAGAAAGCGCTTATGATGAGCAACAAACCGACTAACATGCCGAGTAAGTCCGGATAAACCAGGATCAGGATGCCTATGACGAAGACCAAAATGCCTTCCAAGATAAGGGTCCAGACCAGGTGTTTAATGAACTTCAAGACAACTTCGACTTTTTTCATAAAAGTGCGTTTAGGATTAACTTGGCAATATTATACATGTTTTGAGGCGTAGATACAAAAAAACCACGAAAATCGTGGCATGAGTCTTAGTCGATTAGCGTTTCTCTCTGGGAAACCATTTCTTTGTTTCCAGTGTACAAAAACGTTTGGAGCCTGAGCTGGACTGAACGCCTATACTCCTTGAACCAGTTGCGGGCAATGTCCGCATAAGCCAGGAGCATTCTGTCGCTATCAGCCTCGTATTCTTTTTTCCAGTGTCCTACCGTGCGCACGATGGTCACGATCGGCCATCCGCCGTCCTCAGGGTATTCTATCAATACGCTTTCCTTGGAGTGTTCCTCTTCCCTGAGCAACTCCCGCAGTTGCCTGTAGTCTGCATCAAGCTTGGCGATGCGGATTGCTTCGCGCCGCAAAAGTACATAGGCTTCATCAGTACAACCGACAGGCAAGGGTTCAGTCGCAGCAAACACCTGATGTAAGTACCAATCATTGGAGTTCCGGGTGATGGCCATGGCCAGGACCTTGCAGACAACACCCCGATCCTCACAAGGTCGCTTCTCAGCTGACGCTCGGAGATAAAGTTGAATGAGCCTGCTCGGGGAAACGGCCTTTTCCGTAGATTGGCGCAGAGCCTCCTCCAGGATCTTATCCTGATCGCCACCTTGCTGCTTCAAAAAGAAATTGAGCAGGTCTGTCGCTTCAACATCCGACCGAGTCTCGCTCATCCAAAACGCAATCTCCGTCAGGATGACTTTCCTGGTCTTCATCATCGCAGGCTTGCAATCTTCACGTATTGGTAGTTTCGTGAAGAGCTGCTTAAGCTCAGAAGCGACTCTGCTGTTTGCCCTTTGCCAAGCTCCATAGGATCCGTCTCCGCTGTCAAGGGCGAGCTCAACATCCTCAATGGCTTTGATGAAGCAAGGCAAGTAAACCTCACTCGCCTTATTGTCGTGCCCGTCCACCAAAGCAAGCAGGATTTTCCTTTGCGCCCCAATCCTGCGCAACGGATCGTTCGGGAGCAAGAGCAGAAGACCCACTTCTCCCCGTTCCTCAAGAAAACTATCCAAGGACACATGCCTTTCGCCAATCTTCACCATGACACATTCTCCTGCGGCCGTGGCCGCTGTTTAGCGCTCCCTTGGGAACGCTCCCCGCTTGCATCCGTGGACTTGGGCGAGGTATGGAAGGTACGGCGATTATTTATCACAAGTAGACAAACGGGTCAATAAAAAAACCGAGTCGTCTTTGCCCAAGGTTTGGGCAAGGCACACTCGGCGAGATTATGAGTCTTCTCTTGTCATGCGGACAGTCAGGTCATGGACCATTTCGGCCGCGACTTTCATGAACTCGGAGACAAAACGCAGGGCGCAGCTTTCCAGAGCCAGGCCACTTGAGGGGAACTCCATGCGGGCATAAGGTCGCAAGTCCTTTCGATCGCTCAGACGGGCTACATCCTCTATGCCGGTCACAATCCGAGCGAGCTCAACTGGATCTTCCCTTGGATCAGGCAGACCCAGCCAGACTTCAAGCAACAGCTTTTTGTCAGCAGTCCCCTTCATGGCCACGACGCCGGGGAATCCGACAGCTGCCTGCTCTACATCAAGCATGAAGCACGAGTACCCCCTGCATTCAAAGTTGCCATCCAGGCCATAGCAATCTTGAAGCTTCAGTTTGAGACAAAAGGGCAACTCACGAAGTTCTTGCGCAAAGTCCATGGCGACCTCCTTCTTTTGTTTGCGCAAGTTTGGCAGAAGGCATAATTTTAGTCAACAAGTATTGATTGACAAAATGGAGTTTCATTGGTAGTTTGAATTACATGAACGATCAAGAATTGATTGTCAGATATCTGTCCGGCGACAAAGCCGCGTTCAATCTTTTGGTGGAGCGCTATCTTAAGATTGTTTATAGCGTTGCGTTTTATTACGTCAAAAACTCCCCTGATGCCGAGGATATTGCGCAAGATACATTCATCAAAGTCATGGCAAATCTGAAAAAGTTTGATCTGACAAAATCCTTCAAACCCTGGGTGTGTCAAATAGC
>CAZPAP010000073.1:0-3774 GCA_964584725.1 uncultured Gammaproteobacteria bacterium | reverse complement strand
CCACCCTCTTGCTGCGCCAGTCCGAAGCCTATGGCGGAGGCTGGAGAAAGAGGGGCAGGGGTGTTTTTAGTATTTAAAAAGGACTTGCGTGTGCAAGTCCGGGAGACGAATGAGCGGGGTTATCGTACCCGCTGTCCCAGAAAGAAGAGCCTCCGAGTGTGGTCCGCGCAGCAGACCTGCTCGGCTTCCGCTGGCCTGCAAGGCTGATCGTTGGGAGCGATCGCACAAGCATGGACGCCTTATTGTCCACTCAGACCACGCCGCAGTCTGAAAGACCTCTACCCCAAAGGTGGGTGCGTGCTACGAGGTTTAAGATACATTAAAACAACAGCCTAAGGCTGTCAATAACCAGACAATAGGATTTATTCCTCTTCGCTTCTCCCTTTCGTAATTAATTAGCGAATTTCGTTCTCAATTAATTAGGAAGGGAGACTTTAACGTACTAGGTCCCACCCTCTTGCTGCGCCAGTCCGAAGCCTATGGCGGAGGCTGGAGAAAGAGGGGGCAGGGGTGTTTTCAGTATTTAAAAAGGACCTGCGTATGCAAGTCCGTGAGTTGGAGAAGCGGGGTTGCGTACCCGCTGTTCTGGGAGAGTCGCCACCGGCAACCTTTGAAGAGCAACTGAGGGGTTCGCACTGCGTTCCTCCTCATCTTCACACCCAGCCTGCTCGGCTTTCGCCTGCATGGACGCCTATGTTACTTCACCCTAGGATGGCATGGCTACTTGGCCGCTGCACTTCTGCAGGAGCCGTTTTCCGTTGCCCGAGGGGCGCGCGACCCATCGGATTCCCGCTACCACTGGCAAACCAGCTTGCCCTTGGTTAGCGGAATAATAAAACAACAGCCCAAAGCTGTCAATAACCAGACAATTCAAAGACTATTGTTGAGCGATCGTGTCCGTCTCAATCGCTTCAGGCAAAAAGCCCATGGGGTCAACTGGTATGCCATCTTGTCTGACCTCAAAATGTAGATGCGGACCAGTAGAAAGGCCAGCGCCTTGCATGCCTGGCATTCCGCCCGTGTAGCCGATGATGTCACCGCGCTCAACATACGTATTTGGCTTAGCCCCAAAGCGCGACAAGTGGCCATAAACCGTGGCAATGTTGCCTGGATGGATGATCATGACATAGTTTCCGTACATTTTCCCGGTTTTATTCCAGGCTACATACCCGCCAGCTGCAGCGCGGATAGGCGTGCCCACCTCAGCGCGCAAATCAATGCCTGGGTGCTCAAACAAGTTCCTGAACGGATAGGTCGGGTCATGGAACGTGACTGTGATCTTACGCAAAGGCACAGGCCAAAGCAAAAGCGTTTCGCCATTGGCCAAAGCCACGTCAATCGTATCCAACTTATCCTTCAAGGTTTTTTCCAAGGTCGCGATTTCATCAGCAGCTTGTTCCCTTTGCTGGCGCAATTCATCCAAAGCCCGGGCAAACTCTTCTTGTTTGTCCTTGGTCTCAGCCAAGAGTGAAGTTTTGGCGTTTTTTTCTTGGTCTAACCTGAAAGCATCCTCCGCCAAGGTCTTTTTCTGTGCAACCAAATCAGCCATCTTGGCTTCCCTATCTTTTTTGGTCTGTTCAAGTTCCAGCTTTTCTTGGGACACTCTTTGCAAAGTCTGGGTCAAATCCCCCTCAACTCGTTTCAGTTCCTCTACCCTATCCAAGTAAGACGACAGAGTCGGCCGGCTCAAAAACACATACAATGTACTGACATCATCCGATTGCCTGAGCCTGCGGATCAAATCAGCGGCCATGGCTTTTTGGCTCACGATCTTCTCTTCTTGGCTGGCAATGCTTGAGTTCAAAGCCTTTAACTCCAGGTTAATCAAGTCAATCTGGGATTTTGTTTCTTGGATGCGCAGTTCTTTTTCGCGAACGCGATTGTCCAACAGCAATATCTGGTTGGCCAGTGTTGCCTGCTGGCTCTCCTGGGCCTTGATCCTGTCTTGGTAAGTGCTGATCAGCCCCTGGACCTCTTTGACTTGCGTGCGCTTTTCCTGGATCTGGGAGTTCATGTCATCCACTTCGCTCTTGAGCTGAGAGGCAGCTGAAGCAGGCTGTAAAACAAAAAAGCTGCTATTGCCAAGCAATGCAACCAGGCTCAATAAAACCAAACAAAACCGGCCGATACGCATGAATGGATTATAGCATGCTCTCCAGCGCCTCACCTATCCTCTTGAGTGCTCTTGTTTTGCCGTAAATGGCTATGAGCTCAAACGGGCTGGGTGATTTTTCTTGGGCCGACAAAGCGACCCGTAAAGGCCAGAGCGTATCCCCATTCCCCCACCCCTTCTCAATGATCTTGGATTTGATGACCTGCTCAATGGCTTTGGAGTCTAACATCATTGAATCATCAAGTTGTTCAATCCACTCTTTTGCTGCCTTCAAACGTTCACTAGCTTCTTCTTTTGTGTGATCTTTCCAGGTCAATGAGATGCCTGAGTAATCTAATTTTGACTTAAAGATGAACGCGCTCAGCTCAGTGATTTCAGCCGGTAGATTCAGTCGTTCTCTGAACAGCAAAGCCACGCGGCGCCTGAGTTCCAAGTCAGATTCAGTCTTAGGCAGATACTGTAAAATAAGGCTGAAATACTTGTCATCCGGCAATTGGCGCAAGTAATGATTGTTCAGCCAGTTGAGTTTTTCAATGTTAAAGATTGCGCCAGCTTTGTTGACCTTGGACAAGTCAAACAAATCAACTAGCTCTTTGTGCGAATAGATTTCCTGATCGCCCTTCGGATTCCAGCCCATAAGAGCAACAAAGTTGATCAATGCCTCAGGCAGGTATCCTTTGTCCAAATAAGATTCAGTGGATACATCGCCTTGGCGTTTGGACAGCTTGGATCGGTCAGCGTTCAGGATCAAAGGCAGATGAGCGAACACGGGGAGCTCCCAGTCAAAGGCTTGGTAGATGAAAACATGCTTGGGGGCTGAGGATAACCATTCCTCCCCGCGGATCACATGGGTTATGCCCATGTCATGGTCATCAGCCATGGAAGCTAGGTGGTAGGTGGCCATGCCATCGCGCTTGATGATTACCTGGTCATCCACCAGCTTCCACTCAAACTTAACTTTGCCGCGGATAATATCATCCACAACCACACTGCCCTCTTTGGGGAGCTTAAGGCGGATTACATGCCCCTCGCCTGCGTCCACCTTTTTTTGAGCCTCCTCTTTGCTCAACTTGCGGCAAAGGCCGTCATAACCAGTCGGCAAATGAGCCAGTTCCTGGTTTTTGCGCATTTCTGTCAGCCGCTCTTCAGTGCAGAAGCAATAATAAGCCTTGTCCATGTCCATGAGCTGTTTGGCATAAGCCTGGTGTGCGCTTTTGCGCAAAGACTGGATATAAGGCCCGCGGGGTCCGCGTTCAATGATCTTTCCGCTGTCATCTATCCAAACACCCTCGTTCGGCTCAATCCCGAGCGTCTTTAATGTCCTGCACAGGTTTTCCGTAGCGCCCGGCATAAAGCGCGCCTGGTCAGTATCCTCAATGCGTAAAATAAAATCCCCGCCCAATTGGCGCGCCAGCAGTTCCGGATACAAGGCTGACCTCACGCCTCCAATATGCAAATAACCTGTGGGGCTTGGCGCAAAGCGCGTCCTGATCTTTTTAGGCATAATAAAGCTATTTTAAGCTAAAAGCTTACGGTTGACAATTGGCCAAAATGATGTTAAATACCATGGGCAGTTGCTCTATCCGCAACCTTTGACAATAAGGGGGTGTGAACCCATGAAAACCCAACAGCATCGGATTCCGCCCCTGGAAGGCGGCTTT
>CAZPAP010000072.1:0-3792 GCA_964584725.1 uncultured Gammaproteobacteria bacterium | reverse complement strand
AACGTGATCTGTATTTACGTTGCCATCGGCCAGAAGGATTCCAAGGTCGCGAAGATCGTGGCCAAGCTCAAGGAGACCGGAGCCATGGATTATACGATCGTGGTGAATGCCAGCGCCTCTGATCCGGCTTCCATGCAATACATCGCGCCTTATGCCGGCTGTGCCATCGGCGAGTTCTTCATGGACCAGGGCAAAGATGCATTGGTTGTCTATGATGATCTATCCAAACACGCTTGGGCATATCGCGAAGTTTCTTTGCTCTTGCGCAGACCGCCAGGCCGCGAAGCCTATCCGGGCGACGTCTTTTATCTCCACTCGCGCTTGTTGGAACGCGCTGTGCGCCTAAGCAAGGAATACGGCGGCGGATCACTCACGGCTTTGCCGATCATCGAGACCCAAGCCGGCGACGTGTCTGCTTACATTCCGACAAACGTCATCTCGATCACTGATGGACAAATCTTTTTGGAGAGCGACTTGTTCTACCGCGGCATTCGCCCGGCTTTGAACGTGGGCTTGTCCGTGTCGCGCGTCGGCGGCGCTGCCCAGACAAAGATCATGAAGAAGATCGCTGGCCCGGTGCGCTTGGACTTGGCCCAGTTCAGGGAATTGGAAGCCTTTGCCCAGTTTGCCACGGATTTGGATGAGGGTACGCGCAAACAGATCGAGCGCGGACGCCGTACAGTGGAAATTTTGAAACAGGATCAGTTCGTGCCAATGGCTTTGGCTCACCAGATCGCAGTCATCTATGCAGTGACCAAAGGCTTGTGCGATGAGATTGCGATTGACAGCATCCGCGATTGGGAAGCCGGCTTGCACGATTTCTTGGATGCAGAACAGGCAGACCTTTTGTCATCGATCGAAGAGCGCAAAGAAATGTCGCCTGACATCGAATCAATGCTCACCAAAGCATTGAAGGATTGGAACGCTTCTTATCAATTATCAATGAACAATTCTCAATTTACAGTTATTGAAAATTGATTATTGAAGATTGAAAACTGTAAATATGCCCTCAGGAACCAGATTAATTAAATCGCGCATCAAGTCCATTTCCAGCACGCGCAAAATAACCAAAGCCATGGAGCTTGTGGCCGGCGCCAAAATGCGCAGGGTCGTTTCCATGACCATGGACAGCCGCCATTACAGCGGGAGCGTGAAGTCCATTGTGGAGGATATCCGGCCCATGATCAACCAGCGCGCCCATCCTTTGCTCTACGGCTGCAAAGAAGCAGAGCACACGATCCTGGTGGTCGCGGCTTCGGACAGGGGATTGTGCGGCAGTTTCAATGCCCAGCTCGTGAAAAAATGCGCTGAGTTCCTGAAATCCAGGACTGAACCAGTAAAGATCGTGACCGTGGGCAAAAAAGTCGAATTGCCTTTGCAGAAACTCGGAGCGCAGATCATGGCCTCGTTCCCGTCCATTTCCAATGCGCCGTCGTTTGACCGCTCCAAAAGCGTGGGCCAAATGGTTTATGATGAATTCCTGAGCCGCAAGGCTGACCGCGTGTTCGTGTGCTACTCGGATTTCAAGAGCACGATCACTCAGGTGCCGACCATTGTCCAGCTTTTGCCCATTATTCCGGAAGAAGAGCTCTCAGGCGGAACCTGCAAAGAAAATTTCAAGGAAGACGATATCCGCGAAGAAATGACTGATGCGGAAAAAATCGCATATGACCGCTCCAGGATGAGCAAGTACCCGAATGATTTCACTGTGACGTTTGAACCGACTCCCCAGTATGTTTTGGACCATTTGTTGCCCCGGCTGATAGACACCCGGTTGTACCAAGCCATGCTTGAATCAGCTGCTTCAGAGTTCTCATCGCGCATGATGGCCATGCGCAGTGCCACTGATTCGGCCAATGAGATGTTGGACAATCTTACCTTCACGTTTAACCAGGCGCGCCAAGCCAGCATTACCCGAGAGATTTCCGAAATCTCTGCTGGCAAAGCCGCACTAGAAAATAACTAAAAATATGAAAGGAACAATCACACAAGTCATCGGTCCAGTGGTAGACGTCTCGTTTACCGGAGAGCCGCCAGCCATCTACAACGCACTCACCATTGAGCGCGAAGGCGGGGCGCTTACGCTAGAGGTCGCTCAGCACCGCGGCGGAGGCGAAGTGCGCACCATTGCCATGTCCAGCACAGACGGTTTGGAACGCGGCATGGAAGTGACTGACACAGGCGCTCCCATTTCAGTCCCGGTCGGCAAGGTCACGCTCGGCCGCAGGTTCGGCGTCACAGGCCAGGTGATTGATGGCGGCGCGCCAGTCAATGCAGCAGAACTGAATCCGATCCACCACAAAGCCCCGACCTTTGCCGAGCAATCGACCAAGATCGAGATCCTGGAAACAGGCATCAAAGTCGTTGATTTGATCTGCCCGTTCTTGAAAGGCGGCAAAATCGGTTTGTTCGGCGGCGCTGGCGTAGGCAAGACAGTGATCGTGATGGAACTGATCCGCAACATCGCCACAGAGCACGGCGGCTATTCCGTGTTCGCCGGAGTCGGCGAGCGCACTCGTGAAGGCAATGCCTTATGGCGCGAAATGAAAGAATCAGGCGTCATCGACAAAACAGCTTTGGTCTTCGGCCAAATGAACGAACCGCCGGGCGCTCGCGCACGCGTGGCTTTGACTGCACTCACCATGGCTGAATATTTCCGCGATAAACAGAACCAAGACGTTTTGCTTTTCATCGACAACATTTTCCGCTTTACCCAGGCTGGCTCAGAAGTCTCGGCTTTTCTCGGACGCATTCCATCAGCTGTGGGCTATCAGCCGACTTTGGCCACTGAAATGGGCGCACTCCAGGAGCGCATCACTTCCACCAACAAAGGTTCCATCACTTCAGTCCAGGCCGTGTATGTGCCGGCTGATGACTTGACTGACCCGGCCCCGGCCACGACCTTCGGACACTTGGACTCAACAGTCGTGCTCTCGCGCCCTTTGACCGAACTCGGCATTTATCCGGCTGTGGACCCCTTGGACTCGTCTTCAACTATTTTGGATCCAAAGATCGTGGGCGAACGCCATTACAAAGTGGCCCGCGCCGTGCAGAAAATCCTGCAGCGCTATAAGGACTTGCAGGATATCATTGCCATCATGGGCATGGATGAACTTTCGGAAGATGACCGCATGACAGTGGCCCGCGCCCGCAAAATCCAGAAATTTTTGTCCCAGCCAATGTTCGTGGCTGAAGTGTTCACACAGAACCCGGGCAAGTACGTGACTTTGGAACAGACCATCTCTGGTTTTGAAGAAATCTTGGAGGGCAAGCATGATGACAAGCCAGAACAAGCTTTCTACATGAAGGGCGACATCTCAGAAGTCAAAGGCTAAACCACCCTCTGTCATTCCGAGGGAAGTCGGAGCGACGAGGAATCTTATGCAAAAAGTGCTGTCGAGAACCTAAGTTAACGAAGATCTCTCCAATCGTCCTCGACTAGGCTCGTCCTCCGTCGAGATGACAAACTGATATGTTATTCGAACTCATAACCCCCGAAAAAGTCGTCTTTAAGCAAGAGATCGACCAAGTGACCCTGCCGACCATGGACGGCGAGATTACGATTTTGCCGAACCACATCGCGCTCGTGGCCCAGCTCGTGCCAGGCGTGGCCGTGCTTAAGGCTGGCGAAATCAGCGAAGACGTGGCAGTTTCAGGCGGGTTTATCCAGGTGGACGGCAAAGGCGGCATCCGCGTGCTGGCTGATACGGCTGAACGCGGCGACCACTTAAATTTAGAGGATATTGAAGCCGCAAAAAAGCGCCCCGAAGAACTAACTAATAGCCTGGACAG
>CAZPAP010000071.1:0-3806 GCA_964584725.1 uncultured Gammaproteobacteria bacterium | reverse complement strand
TCGGTATTTTGGACGCAATGTGCTGCCCGTTTCCTGGCAATTTGTGGTCTACCTTCTACGGTTCCCGCAAGGGCAAGTTGGTCCGGGTCAGTGAACCATGCGTACTCCCACCTAGCCTTGAAGCGCGCGGCCGCCGCGTTATCCCACTCTTATCTGCAGAGGACTTCGCGAGGATCGTCACCGAGATCCTGAGCAGGCGGATCCGACAGCGCAGGACCAGCAGATACGAGTATCCGACTTTGGCGGACATGCTGGTCAAAGCAAGGGTGGCGACCCCCAGGGATCTGGAAAAGCTCAGCCCTCTTGGATCGCATAAACGCAAGCGCCAAGCTTCTGGCCCGCGCCGATGACTCATCGCCTGACTCAAGGCGATTTTTTTTATCGCTACGCTCGTACGAATTACGCATACGAATTACGAATTTGGACGAATATACGAATAGGTATTTCGGTATTGGATATTGAATTTTGGAGCTTGGATATTTTTTGGATATTGGTTATTTGAATTTGGTAATTGTTGGTTATGGTATAATTATGTGATGGAGGTCTTAGCTCAGATGCAAATCAAAAAGCCGCCTGAGACAAGTCCGGAACTGACTGAGATCCAGGCCGAAGCCTTGAGCGCAGCAGGCGCGATAATTTTAGGCGTGACAATACTGATCACTTTGATCCTTGTCTTTTCATTGCTGTTTCCGTCTTTGGAGGGCTTGCAGACTTTTGTAGTCATCATTTTGGCCTTGATCTGCTGGGGCTATCTGCTCAATTCATTCACTGAAAAACTGAAGCTCACGGATCAAACCCTGGAGTTCTCGGCCATCTTGAGCAAACACCAATCGATTCAGTTGAACGAAGTGCTCGGATTCAAACTCAGTGATTTAGGTTTGAACATGAGTGCAGACAGGTATGCTTTTGAGATTTCAATCATCGGCAAAAACAAGCCGATCATCATCAGCTTGGGCCCGTGCTGGGACAAGGCCAAGCTTTCTGCTTTCATAAACACGTTCGGCCAGAAATTGGAAAAGCTGGATTAAGTATGGATAACCCTTTTGATATGTCAGAACAAACATCAAAGCCAGAACGGCCTTTTTATAACAGCTCTACCTTCCGCACCAAAGAGCCGAGCAAGCGGTTCATGAGCTGGCTCCAGCCGCATGAATCTAAGATGCTTTCCGCCAACGCCAACTGGCGCATCTTCAGGATCATGGCTGAATTCATTGAGGGTTTTGAATTCCTTTCCAAACTGCACAACGAAGTATCCATTTTCGGCAGCGCGCGCAATAAGCCGGATGACCGGTTCTACAGAATCGCAGTCGAGCTCGGCCGGCTGTGCGCTGAAAACGGATTTACGATCATCACCGGCGGCGGCCCAGGCATTATGGAAGCAGCCAACAAGGGAGCATTTGAAGCAGGAGGGGAGTCGATCGGGCTGGATATTGAGCTGGCCTCAAAACAAAGGCGCAATGATTTCGTGACAGCGGCCATCGGGTTCCACCACTTTTTCACGCGCAAAGTCATGCTCTCGGCCGCGGCCCAGGCCTATGTGTTTTTCCCAGGCGGTTTCGGCACTTTGGACGAGGCGACTGAAATGCTGACCTTGGTCCAGACCGGCAAAGTGCCATCGAACGTACCGTGCATCTTTGTCGGCAAAGAGTTCTGGTCGCCGTTCGTGAAGTGGATCAGCGAATCAGTCTGCAAAGAAAATAATTATATCGATGAAAAAGATCTAGGCTTGATCCAGATAGTTGATTCGGCTAAAGAAGCATTTGACATAATCAAGCAAACGACGGAACGTGATATCAGTTAGAAGTAACTTTCATCAATATGAATCAAGCCAAACCCAAGCCCGCTAAGAATGCGGTCTCTTCTGCCTCGATCAAGCTCCATAAAAAGCTCAGGGGCAAGATTTCGATTTCAGCCAAAACCCCGATAAAAACAATCAAAGATTTGTCCTTGGTCTATACGCCCGGCGTGGGCGCTGTTTCTTCGGCCATTGCCCAAGATCCCAAGCTTGCAGATTCAATGACCTGGCGCGGCAATGCAGTCGCAATCGTGTCTGATGGCTCAGCTGTGCTGGGGCTGGGTAATATCGGCCCTTTGGCCGCTCTGCCGGTCATGGAAGGTAAGTCAGCCATCTTAAAGCGCTTTGCCGATATCGACGCAGTGCCGATTGTGCTCGCGTCTCAAGACCCGAAACAGATCATAGACACTGTCATTAACCTTGCGCCATCCTTTGGCGCCATCCAGCTGGAGGATATTTCGGCGCCGCGTTGCTTTGCGATCGAGCGCGAGCTCGGCGAGAAGCTGGACATCCCGGTCATGCACGATGACCAGCATGGCACAGCGATTGTCGTGCTGGCAGGCTTGATGAACGCGCTCAAAGTCACGGGCCGCAAGAATAATTCAGACGTCCGGATCGTGTTGAATGGCGCTGGCGCTGCTGGCACTGCTGTCTCATTGCTGCTCAAAGCCGCAGGTTTCAGCGATATCACTGTCTGCGACCGCAAAGGCGCGATTTACCGGACGCGCAACGAACTTAATGACGAAAAAGTTTTGCTGGCCGCAGAAACAAACCCGCAAAACAGGCAAGGGTCGCTGGCAGAGGTTGCGCAAGGCGCTGATGTGCTGATTGGCGTAAGCGCGCCCGGCCAATTCACGCCTGAGATCATAAAATCCATGGCATCAAAGCCTATCATCTTCGCGCTGGCTAATCCGACTCCTGAAGTAATGCCAGACCAAGCGCGTGCAGCCGGCGCATTTGTCATAGCCACCGGGCGCAGCGATTTCGCGAACCAAGTCAACAATGCTTTGGTCTATCCTGGCTTGTTCAGGGGCATGCTGGATAAGCACGTAAACAAGTGCACCATGGAGATCAAGCTCAAGGCCGCAAAAGCTCTGGCCGGTTTCGTGAAAAAACCCACTCCGGAAAAAATCATCCCCTCAATTTTCGAAAAAGGTTTGATGCAGGCCATTGCGAGGAGCGTGAAGTGAAGAAAGCATTCAATCATTGACAGAAACCCTAATTAAGGCTAAGTTTTTTGCGTTATTTTGCATTTTCGACAAACAGGGAGGCTCTGATGGAAACCACGAATTCCCGTATCGCGGCTTTGGCCCGATTGGACAAGACCCCGGAGCAAGTCCTGGCGCACAGACGCGCGGAACTTGAGGAGCAAATCCGCGTCCTGCAACAGAAGACTCGGTTTGAGCGCTATGCTGATTGGCGTTACAAGCATCTGAAATTGGACGATGCTGATTTGGGATGGCTCATCTTTTCTTTTGTGTTAAGGACGGCCGAAGTTGGTGCGGTTATATGGGTCTTACTCGCAAAAGACAACTTTTGGGTTGCACTGAGCGTCTTTGTGTTGTCCGAAGTCGCCCGCTTGATAGTCGTTGCTTTTGGAGGAGATAAGCCTGAATCATGGGGGTGGATGGCCCGTAGATTTTTTGTGCACTTGTGCTATACGCCCTTCATCCTAATCATGCCCCTGATCATATTGGTGGACATCAAGGTCTTGAGAATAGGTGAACAAGACCGACCAAGAAAGATCGAGTTCATTCAGAATCGTGTAGAACGGTTGACTCCGCACGAAGTTGTGCCGGAGTTCTACGCTCATGGCATTGAGGAAGCGCGCACTGAACTGCTGGGCGAATCATCCGAGCTGCGCAAGGCTGAGAGCGAGTTGAGGACGCATTTGGAAGACATAAGAACAGAAAGAGAAACATTCAGGGTGCGTCTGGAGATGGCAGGAGCCGGAGCCGAACGCGTTGACCCTCTAAATTCCGAATTGCAGGAGTTGATTGGCTGTGAGGCT
>CAZPAP010000070.1:0-4268 GCA_964584725.1 uncultured Gammaproteobacteria bacterium | reverse complement strand
GAGGCGGACGCGCGCAATTTTGCGCAAAGCCGAGTTAGGCTTTTTAGGCGTAGTCGTGGTCACCTTGGTGCAAACGCCACGCTTAAAAGGACAGCCCTTTGGGAGCTCTGTGCGCTTGCGATGAAGACTATCGCGGGTATATTGCATGGCCGGACTCTTGGATTTGGCCTTTGTACTGCGACGGGAGTGCCGTATCAGTTGGTTAAATGTAGGCATGTTGGTGCGCGAAATATAACAAAGCCCCGAATATACGTCAAGTACGTACGCCAACAAACAAACCGCGAGCAGACATATTGGATAAATGCCTATTTTGAGCTATGCAGAGCGTTTGTTTCCATCCAGCTGATCCCAATTATCGATAAAAAGGGTTTTTTACAAAAAAGGACCGAACGATTTCGGTCCAAAAAGCAGCTCTCAACCAGTACCCTCAATAAGTATACTCAACGCAATGAGTCACTTCGGTTGCCTTGTCACAGGTCGTGCCCCCAGACCGCTTTACCGGATTCCCATGGCCGTCATAAACAAAGACATAGCAACGGCCGGTTTGAGAACAATCGTCTGATTGCATTTCCGTAGCAACCCTTCCAAGCTCATCATAGGTATAGTAGGTGCAGATGAGGGTCGACCCGTCACAGGAGAAGTCGACCACTTCGGTCGTCTTTCGCCCGTAGGAATCGTACGTGTAGTCCTTCCAACACTTCTTGAGTTGCGTACTCGTGCAATCGCCGATGAGCAAAGGGTTGCCGTGCGCATCGTTCGTGTGCTTCTCGCAGCTATCTTCCGTTCCGTCGCAGTCGGAATCATAGTGCACGATGCTGATGGCGCCCTGCTGATCATATTCGTAAGTGTAGCAGGACGTTGTCGGGTGCTGGCACCACTCCTTGCAAGTGACACTCAGACACGTCTCGTCTTTCAGCACTGACCCATGGGCATCAAAAGTCTCCCGCGCGCAAAAGTCGCCTGAGCCATCCCCATTGCACAACCAATCCACTGATCTGCTGGTTGGGTTGTCATGCTGCGCGATCATGCCATTGGAGCCAGCGCCTCCGCTCCCAGCTGGGTCGGACGAACTGCAGCCCATGATGCAAAAAAGGCAGACCATGACGAACATGTGCAAACTGATGCTGATTTTCATCTCTTCCTCCGCGAGTTGGGCCTAAGCAAAGCAAACGACATTGTTCGCGCGCCTAAGCAAATTATGAATGTACAGTCTGTGTAGCAGCTTTTTGCGAAAAAGTCAATACCCAAAGGCCTGATTCAGGCCTTTAAATCGGGAAAAGGCGCGGATTCAGCAGTTTGGGCAGCCAAATGCCTAAAACAAGGACAATCGCAGCGCAAATATATATGGATTGGACCAGGTAAGACATGAGGTTTGGCCTGAATTTTTGTATGCCATGCCAAATGGCCACGGCCAAGACAGTCACGGCTACAGGCACCAGGGACTGGATAAGGAGCGTCGCGACTACGCCAGCCACAAACCAAATTATAGATTGTTTCAGCCAGTCGATCTGCTTGGGCAAGAAAGCAGGCAAGCACAACAGGAGCATGGCTATTGTCGTAAAAAGCATTTGCCGAGTCATTACATCTCCCCTTCTCGCAAAAGCCAGTCCCATTCCAGCCAGTGTGATGAAAATCAAAGCCCGAGTGAAGATCGACTTATACATTGATGTTTGAGAGTTGCTGATGAAGACCACGCACATGAAAGCCAAAAAGGCGACCAAGACTGGCCAGCCCAAAATAAATGATCCAAGCAAACCGCTTGCCAAACAATATCCGAAAACAGCATATGAGTTTTCAGACCAAGCTTGGAACAAGATGACTGAGCAGGCCAAGACAATGGCCAAGACAAACCAGACAGAAATATCAATCCAAGCCCAAGGGCCGCGGCCCCAGCCAGCAATCAACCCAGTGGCCAAAGCCAAAGCCATTAAAGCTGGATTTTCCCAATTGATTTTTTTTACGGTTGAAAATAATTTATCTTTGAAAGCGAAGATCGAATAGGCCGCCGCCAGGATAAAAAAGAAAGACGACAGCAACAAGGCCATGCTGTGCGAGAGCTGTTCCCCGAAACCAAGAAACCAGCGCACGATCTGCAAGTTGCTCCAATAGCTGTTGAGCGAGGTCTGCGAAAAAATTCTTATCACTTCCTGGCCATTAGCCAACCCCGCATCATTAATCGCGCCTATAATCCAGAACACGAACCAAGGCAAAAGCAAAGCAATGCTGGATGAAACCCAGACTAGAAGAAAATCCAAAAGTGCTGTGCCGATGTCTTTGCGCGTTTTATATGAATTGATTGCCGCAAATACAGCGATTCCCCAAGCAAAACCGCGCAAAAGCATGTCTGGCCCGGCTAAGCGCGGAGCAATCCCCAAAGACACGAAATATAATCCGATGTCGCCCAAGCCCATGGGCAAGGCCGCATAATCCAATTTCCAGACAGGGATGAAGCTGATAAGAATCGCAAAAATCAATGCGTGGGGCACGAAAGCCAGCAGACTGTCCAAAGCCTGGGCCAGCGAAGTTTTATTTCTTTTTGATTGCCAGAAACTCGCGCCCATCAAAATCGCCAAAAAAGCCAGGGGCCGCCAAACTAAAATCTCAAAGATAGTTATCATTCCCCCATTCCAGATCCAAGCCGAAATTATCGATGCAAGCACCACGCTCAATCCCGCAATCACCAGCGACGATCTCCACGGACCGACACTCGCGTTCAGCGGTCGGCGTTCAGCGTTCGGCGAATTTGAAATGAGCATACTAAAAAATGTTGGACAGAATGTTGTTCAGATTAAAACCATCGATTAACCAGCCCAGCGGCGTATTCAAGACAGCGCTCAACAGCCCGATGCCAAGCAAGATGTCAGCCAAAACCAAAATCATAAGTATCCAAGGCCCATATGTTTCGTATTGGCGTCTGGCAAACAAGTACTTTGGCTGATCCAAGATAGCGAGTATGACCTTAGAGCCGTCCAAAGGCGGGACAGGTATTAAGTTGAAAAGCATCAAACCGGCATTGAGGATAAAAAGAAAACCCAAAAACAGCAGAAGATAGTTGGCGCCGCCAAGGACGGGATAAATCAAATGCATTAAAATCGCGGCAATAGTCAGTATCGCAAGGTTGCTGGCCGGGCCTGCAATACCCACGACAATGGATCCCCATCTGCGATTTTTAAGATTGTATGGATTGTAAGGCACTGGCTTGCCCCAGCCAAAATGCACAAAGACCAGGGCCAACAGCCCAAAGATATCTATATGAGCCAAAGGATTCAGGGTAAGCCTGCCCATGCGCTTGGCAGTCTGATCGCCGAGCAAAGTGGCAGCCAAAGCATGCGAAAACTCATGCACAGTCAAAGCCACGAGCACAGCTACGATCCAAAGGATAAAAACCAGCGGATTTGAGAATAATGTTGATAAAGGCATAAACCAGAGTAACTACTTGCCAATAATACATTAATTGTCTATACTTGCGCTAATCAATATGTCCCGAATCTGTATTTTAACCGGAAAAAAGGCCAATGTAGCCAATCGCCGGAGCCATTCCAACCAAGCCACGAAACGCCTTCAGGGGGTCAATCTCCAGTCCAGGCGCTTGGGAGGTACTAAACTCAAGGTCTCAGCCAGAGCTTTGAAGACGCTTTTGAAATACAAAGCCATGGAAAGCGGAGAGATCCTGTCTAAGAAGCAGAAGAAGCAGGCCAAGAAAGTAGCAAGGGCAAAGGCCAAAGTTTAACCTGTATATTAAAGTCTCCCTTATCAAGGGAGAAGCGAAGAGGAATAAAAAAGCCCCAGTGCAGGAATGCCTGGGGTTTTGAGTTTCAGAAAGCCTTTTGGGCTTCCAAGGTCGCGACCTGTTCTGCCATCTTGTCCAAGTGCGCGAAGAACGTGCGCATGTCGCCTTCGGGGTTGGCAGACGGAAGTTCGCGCTGAGGCGCAGATACTATGGCTGCGAGTTGCATCAAGCGATCGCGCACCAAATCGATGTGGCGCGCCACGGCTTCCTCTGATTTCTGGATTGCATGGTTCGCTCCAGCAACTTTGGACTTTGCCCTGAGGATGAGCTCATGATCCATGAGTTTGTCCGGCAACCTGCCAATGTACCGCTCACATTCCTCCAGAATCGCAGAGGTCAGGGCAATGGTCTGCTGGTGTTTGGTCGAACGCTCAACCAGGTCAGCCTCACAGCCAATCAACTCCTGCAATTCGGAATTTAGAGGGTCAACGCGTTCAGCGTCGTCTCCTGCCATCTCAAGACGCACCCTGAATGTTTC
>CAZPAP010000069.1:0-4426 GCA_964584725.1 uncultured Gammaproteobacteria bacterium | reverse complement strand
CCCTGAAATCGCAAACACGAGCAGCCCAAAAAATACAAGCGTGCGTTTATCGGATTTATCAACCAAATTTCCGATCACAAAACCAAGCACCACGACCGAAAAATCAAAAATTCCCAACCCTATGCCCAAAAGACCGGCCTTGGCCTGATGGGCAATGACCAATGGAACGACAAACCAAATAATGCCGTAAAAAGTAGAAGCCGCCAGATTAAGCAAAAGCAGCATAGTACTGGCTGGATTAAGTTTTTTCATTGTCCTGAAAAGAGTCGGCAGATAATGGCGCCTGACATAATAATGCTGAGTCGGGAGCTTCATCTCAGCATGGACCGATGTTTGGTCTTTAGGGCTAAAGAAGAGGGTCAGCAAGGCAACACAGAGCAGGATAAAAATAATATAGCCTATATATTGGGGCGACAGAAAAAGCACGATCGGCAAAATTGCACTTGATAATACAATGCCGCATGAAGCAAAAACGTCTCTAAGCGAAATGAACTTACCGGCATGCTCTTTGGGCGCCTGCGACAAAACATAGGCATTTATTCCAGGATTAAAAAATAGCCAGCCGAAAGTGCTCATGATCAGCGTCAGCACATAAGTAGTCCTCGTAAGCCCGAACATCAGACAGACGGCCGCAAAAAGAAAGGTGAACGTCGTTACCTTAAGGAGCTTTAGGTATCCAAAACGGTCAAGCAAATAGCCGGCGGGGACATCGAGCACGAGCTGGATAAGAGCGCCGCCCCCGATTAAGCAGCCTACCAACCAGAGCGGCAATAACTGTTCTCCCAAAGGCGAAAGCACGGAAAAATGCAGACCGGCTCCAAATTTGAAAAACGTCAAAAAAATCCAAAAAGGCAGAAACCTCCAAAAAATACCCAATGCCATCTTTTTCTTAGAAGCCAAACGTGCGGGCATAACAACACTATTTTACAGGTATTGAACAATTATTTGAATAGATCGGCAGATAGCACCTTTGAATTACAAACCTACTTCTAACCCAGGATCGGTTTCTTTATAGCCTCAAATATTTTTTGATGACCGGTGGAATTAGGATGAAGTCCGTCTTCAAAGTCAGAATCTTCTAGCAAACCAAATAAATCGATAAATCTAATCCCGTGCTTATCGCACGAGCTTTTCATTATGTTGTTATATTTCTTAATAAAATCATTGCTATAGCATAAGTTGCACCATGAGACGGGCATCGTCTTGGATTCATCGCAATTTTTAAAACCCATAAAGACCATCTTTTTAGCGAATTGCCCGCGCTTAATAATCTCCTCAATATTAGCTTCAAATTTTTCAGGGGAAACAAGTGGCTCTCTAGTGTCTTTATCGTAAGCCGCATCATTCCCTCCGGTTTGAAAAACCAGAGTATCCGCTTCCCTGATATTCGCCTCCGACTCAAACCTTGCAAGGATGGTTTCCGTTGTTCCTCCGGAAATGCTTAAGTTATAAATATCAGTTTCTTGATTGCTTGCCGCACAATAAAGCCATAGTCTATTCACCCAGCCTCCTTTTTCCAAATCCCAGGCTCCCCAGGCAGTACTATCTCCGAATATACAAATTACTGGCATATTAATTTTCATTTTAGCAAGTCAAAACTAAAAATGAAAGTGCTCATCTAAAAAGCTCCGTGTTAGCGGAGCTTTATGATTGATGATTTATCTTATTTCTCCTGGGCTTCGTTCATCATGCCACGACCCATTCCCCAACCCCCATGCATCATCTTGCCCACAAACATGCCTGGGCCCCTAAGGCCGATGCGGCCGTACATCAGATATTGCTGAGGGATCTTATTGGCCGTCGCCCAGGCTTTCAAGGAATCAATCTCGGTCTTCATGGCGCTTTGGCGATCAGCTACGCTCTTGCCCTGCAAACTAGCTTCAAAGGCCTGGACCTCAGCTTGCTTGGCTGTAATCAAATCAGCTTGAGCTTGCGTGAGCTTATTGTCTTTCACGGCCTTTGCGAGAAGATCCGTAAAACGCTGTTGAGCGTTTTTGTTCCTTTGGTCAATGATTTGCTGGCGCTGTTGGTCGACAACTGCCTGCACGTCGCTAGGTGATAAATTAAACTTTTGCGCAATAGCTGTCACCAGCCCAGACATCAAGTTCGGACGTGCTGTCGTATTTTGCGCAGCTAACGCTGTGCCCGCTCCCAAGGCGCCGACTCCAAGAGCAGCGGCTAGAGAGGTTATGACAAGTATTTTTTTGCCTTTGGTCATAGTTCATTATTAGACATGAATTAATGAAAACAGCGATACAAGATATTTTTGCATTGCCGAAACTCAGTGATCCATGCTTGTATCACCGACTTTTCGGCAAAACTCTTTGCTATCGCTCGCTCGGCACAGTTGCCTGTGTTTGAGCGTATTCTTAATACGAGTCTGAACGGTCGATTGGTGCAAATCAAAAAACTCCCGTAAGGGAGCCTTTTGATGGCGGAGAGGGTGAGATTCGAACTCACGGTGACCTTTCGGCCACGCCGGATTTCAAGTCCGGTGCATTCGACCACTCTGCCACCTCTCCATATTTAATTTTCGGTGTCAGTTTAGCCTAATAGCCTATATATGTCGAGTACTTGGGTAAGACGCCAGCTTAGTATATAATGTAGTCGTATGGCATATTCACCTGAGACTTTACGAGAATTGGCTGAGGCTCAGAACATTTTTGTCTGGGAAACGCCCGAATTTGAGTATCATGTCAGATCGCCTTATTGGTATCTAGCTGTAAGCATCATAGCCCTTGCTTGCGTAGGATATGGGGTTTGGGCCAATAACTATTTGTTTGCTTTGATTATCGTATTGATTGCAGTAATTTTGATGTTTACTGGGCATGATGAACCGCGAAAAGTCCTGGTCCAACTCGGCCATAATGGCGTAGTAGTTGACGGCAAGTTCGTGGAATTTGATAAATTGGCCAATTTTTCCATCATATATCAGCCCCCTCTGACCAAGATCCTGTATATTGAGCGCAAGCTTTCGGCGAACACGAGGTATAAGTTGATGCTTGAAGACCAGGATCCGATCGCCATACGAAGCCATTTATTGAGATATTTGCCCGAAAACCTGGCCTTGCGCGATGAACATTTTTCTGATATCCTTGGGCGGCTATTGAGGATTTAGAGCTTGCTGGCCGTACTACGTTCGGCCGCTGCGTTCGTCAAGAATGCTCAAGCAAGCTTTATCATTCTTTCCTCACTTGCGGCCGTAGCTCAGCTGGATAGAGCGCCTCCCTGCGAAGGAGGAGGTCAGACGTTCGAATCGTCTCGGTCGCACCACGTAAAAACTCCCGCACAACGGGAGTTTTTACGTGGTGCCGCCATAGTTAAGGCGACCTACAGCGCGTTCAACGCAGCCGTGGTCCTCGGCCCCACCAATCCGGCACCCGGCGAGTCCTCGTCCGAGATGATTTTCTTTTCGAGCTGGAACCTTCTGACCAAACCCTCGGTCTTTGGGCCGAAGAAACCGGTCGCCAAGCCGTCTTCCGAGAGCTTGAAATGGGCCGCCAAGACCTGCTGCAAATGGAGCACCGCATCAGCCTTCATGCCGCGATGCAATCCCGCATTTATCTTCATCAGTCCTGCTTTCGACTTTATGGCTGCCGGGGCAGCGACTTTGGGAACCGCGGTCACCGCGTCCGACTTGATAGCCACCTTCAGTCTGGAAAGCGCTTTGACTTTCTCCAGGAAGGCCAGCCGGGCACGATCCACGCTTTTGCCATAGGATTTGACGGCCGATGCCGTCCCGTAATTCCCGAAGCCGCAATACGGCTCCTCCATGGCCTCCCAAGCTATCTCCATCGCCTCGCGATACGCCCCAATGGCCTTCTCGGCTTTTGCACTTCCCTCGTAGGCTTTGATATCCTTGGCCATCAACGCTTCAGCCGTAACCTTGCGCGCTTTGGCCGTGGCGGTCAGGCATTTAGAAACGGGCAAAGCCTCTGCCTGGGCGCCAACAGCAATCACGAGCGCCAAAAGGATGCATGGGATGACAAAGGTCTGTTTTGACATACTATAAATGAAGGATACCGCCATCTCATCAGGATGTTAACGGAGCCCTGGGCATAACCCTTGAACCAATCGTAAATATCTGGTAATTTTACGCGCATGGAGAGGTGCTTAAGCAGCAGACTTGTCCCGATGCATGGCGGTGGGGTGGCTGAGTGGTCTAAAGCAGCAGACTTGAAATCTGCCGTAGCCGAAAGGCTACCGTGAGTTCGAATCTCACCCCCACCGCCATGACACGGGATCCCGACACGCACAGAGGCAGTCGCGTCGTCGGGAAAATCTGCCGTAGCCGAGAGGTTACCGTGGGTTCGAATCCCACCCTCTCCGCCATGACAATTTAGTATCGGCAGACCCGTATACGCCCTCAAGGCGTTCGAGGTCTGTGCGATATCAATTGGGACCAGCGAAACGACCCGGAAGGGTC
>CAZPAP010000068.1:0-4466 GCA_964584725.1 uncultured Gammaproteobacteria bacterium | reverse complement strand
CGCGTAATCCGTAAGAAGGCCGCAAACAGTCCAGAGCCTACAGGCTACTCATCTTTATCTGCTTGCGGGCATTCGCTGTGCACAGACAGGTGCGTGGTACGCCACGTAGGACCGACCTCGCACATGCGCGATCATCATATCTTGCATGCAGGCAGGGGAGTGGCTCATGTTTGGACAGCAGTCGTCATCGCAGGCTTGGCCATTGTGATTACCGGAGCAGTCGCTTACTCATCAGCCAATGCGCAAAACCAAAAGCTGGATGACAAGCGGACAGAACAATCAACCGAAGCGATCGTGAATAAGATAGACAGCTTGCAGGAAAGGATAAGCGATTTAGAGACGCAGGTACATTCCGGGTCTCAGGTCACGCCAGAAGCGGTTTTCCCCAGCAGCCAAAAAAACTAGCTAAATTGGCTCTAAATAGCGTCCCTTTTCAAAAATTAGCGGATATTGTATTATTTTCCTTACGGAATGGGGGGCGAGTTCTACGAACGGGTTCTGGCGAGGATGCCGTTCGAGATCTCACCTTCCATTCTTTTTTATCCGCTGTGCTTTTACGAATTACGAATCTGGGCGAATATACGAATATGTTTAGTAGACATCCACGCGTAGAAGAATTACCGCTTGATCGTGAAGAGCGGATCGCACTGCTCAAGTCTAAGCGCTGGCAAGATTTGGAATTGATCGTTGAGCAAGTTGATGATCCGCACAATGTGGGCGCCATATTGCGTACATGCGATGCAGTCGGCATCCAGACAGTGCATTTGGTTTATGCGAAAGACAAGCAAGTCAGGCTAAGCGAGCTCAAGTCCACTTCTGCGGCGTCGGCCGTAAAATGGCTGACCTTGAAAAAGTGGGACAGCCTTGAAGAATGCTATAAGGATATTAAATCGCGCGGCCTGAAAATCTGCGTCACGGCCTTGGATCCAAAGGGCAAAGCTCATTTTGATTTGGATTTCAAAGCGCCATGTGCGATCTTGATGGGCAATGAAAAAGACGGCGCAACCCAATACGCCATCCAAAACGCAGATGAGATCATTGCGATCCCCATGCGCGGGTTTGTGCAGTCTTTGAATGTCTCAGTCGCGGCCGCTGTAGTCATGTACGAAGCGTTGCGGCAGCGCTCCCTCTATCCCTAGCCCTTTCTCCCATCGAATGGGCGAAAGGGAACGTAAAAATAAATATGAGTATCGCTAGAAAGGTATTAAAAGATCGTCGTCGCGGGCTTAGGCAGAATGCGACTGAAGCCGAGACTGTATTGTGGAAAGAGCTACGGCAACTGATTAAATATGATTTTAAATTTAGACGTCAGCATAATATCGGATGGTATATTGCCGACTTTTATTGCTCGTCAGCCAAACTTGTAATTGAGGTCGATGGACCAATCCACGATTCTGAGGAACGAAAGAGCTATGATGCAGAAAGGACGGAATATTTGAAGGCTTGTGGCTGCAAGATTTTAAGATTTAAAAATGACGAGGTAATCAATACCACAAATGAAGTAGTCAAAATTATTTTTAATGCCTTAACAACAGAATCATAAAACCCTTCGCCCATTCGATGGGAGAAGGGCAGGGTTGAGGGTTCTACACCATCTGGCTGAGTTTTTCGATCACGAATTCCTTAGTCTCCAAAAGCGATTTGGCAATGGCGCCGCTGGCTTTAAAGCGCGTGCCATCCAAGCCGAATTGGCGGCCAAGAGCATTGGCCTCAAACGGCGGCTGGGCAAACAAGGCTACACGGCTTGTGTTCTGGTCGTGCTCGACAAATACGATAAAAAGTTTTGAGTCAGGCGAATAAGTGATCAGCTCCTGCATTAGTTCATCCAAACGCGCTTCATTCGTACCTGAATCCAAGATGTCCTGCTTGGAAAGCGTGGTCCAGATAATGCCTTTTTCTTTATTCTGTTCCAAACGGGTCAAGGCGCGGCCCCAAAGCTTGAGCGTGCTGATTTTGCGCGTGCGCCACAAGCCCAAGGCCACGGCTTCGCGATCTGCGCCCAATTCCAAAAGCTTAGCTGCTTTGGAAAGCGTCTGCGGCATCACGGTCGAAGAGCGGAAAGAGTGCGTGTTCCACATCATGCCGGCAAGCAGGGCAGTCGCGATTTTGTTGTCCATGTTTGCAGGAGACCAGTCCATGAGCCAATCGAATGCAACTTCAGTGATTGAGCCTGCAGTCAGATCAACCAAGTTGATCGGCGCCCAGAATTCATTTTTAGCATCCTTGTCGATGTTGATGGTGGGTAGGCGATAAGCTATTTCTTGGTTTGCGCCAAAGCAAGCAGCCAAGCTGGCGCGTTCAGAATAGCCGATAGCGATTATCAGATCATACCTGTCTTCGCCAGACTGGTATTTGATATCTTTCGGCAGCCATTCGCCAGCCTTGGGCGTAAGCAAGATATCGAGCTTGCCATCTTTTATATCATAGGAAAGCTCATGGATGGGTGTGTGGCTTACATCCAGCGTAATCTTTAAGTCGCGCAAGCCAGGGAGCTTGGACATGAGCTGGTCCTTGTTGGCAATAAAAGTGGGCACCTTGTCCTGATTAAGGTTGGGGATGATGGCATCAGCCATTTTCCCGGAATTGACCAGGTAGGCCAAAATTCCGGCCGCAGCCGAAAGCTGATCCGCGGTCGGATTTTCTGGAGCCACTATCAGAGTCCGTCTTGATCTTTTGACAGCTTCTGTGGCTTGGTTAACACCTATGATTGCCATACGAAATTGAGGAGAGAATCAATTAGAATACAGCCAAAATCAAAGTTTGTCAATGGTCTGACACACTATTTGTTTCTCTTTACAGTTAAGGCAATATTTGATGTCCGTCCCTCCTGACAACTTTAAGCCTGTTTAGTAAAAATGCTGTAAAATATGCGCTTGCTTAAGCTTAGAACAAAGCCAAAGCCCAGGCAAACAAGCAGGATGATGCTGGTGGTTTTTAGGTCAAGAGCCCCGAACTCCAGCCAGTCGCGCAATGGAGTGAAAATGGTAGCAAAGCAAATAACCATGGAAAGTGCGGAAATCGCAATCAAAGGCCAGTTCAGCGGCCGTGAGCGATTAGCGCGTCGATTGATCAAAATGAAGATAATGAAGACTTCGGCCACCAGGTTCTCTATAAACCAGGCAGACCTGAATTGGGGAGCAGCCGCATGATAAACAAAAATCATTAGAAGAAAAATCGCCAAATCAGCCAAGGCACCGACGCAGCCGAAATAGATCATGAATTTAGAAATAAGATTCATGTCCCATTTGTGCGGCGTAGCAATGTCCTCATCTTCTGGTTCGCGGTTGGAAATGCCGAGCATCGGCATATCAGCCAAGATGTTCATGAACAAGACCTGGGCAGGCAAGAGCGGCACGAACGGCATGAAGAAAGAGGCGATGGCCAGCATTATCACATCGCTGAAAGTGGAACTGGCAGAGATGGTCAGATATTTTTGGATGTTGGCGAAAGTGCGCCGGCCTTCCCTTATGCCATCAGCCAGCACAGCCAAACTTTTTTTCAGCAGGATCACATCAGACGCTTCTTTAGCCACGTCTATGGCGCTGTCAAATGAGATGCCTACGTCAGCCGCACGCAAAGCCGGAGCATCATTGATGCCGTCGCCCATGAATCCGACTACATGGCCGCCATGTTTGAGGGCCTGGATGATCCTGAGTTTTTGTCCGGGTGTAATGCCGGCGAACACATTAGTTGTTTCCACGATTTTCTTGAGTTTTGCATCGCTCATCCGATCTATGCTTGAACCGCACACAACATTCGTTATATGGAAACCGAGTTGGCTGGCCACGTGGCGTGTCACGAATTCATTGTCTCCGGTTAGGATGATGATCCTGGCATTCAAGGTCTTCAACATGGCCAAAGCAGCGCGGGCTGTTTGTTTCGGCGCATCGCTCAAGAGCACGAAGCCGATCAATTCCAAATCCTTTTCGTCTTTGGCCGAATATTTTTGTTTTTTGTTTATCTGCGCACGAGCCACGGCAGTCATCCGATAGCCGTTCTTTTCGTAAGACTCGGCCATCTTCTGGATCTTGATCCTAGCCCGCGAATCCAAAGTTTGAGTTTTTCCGTCTTTGGATATTTTCGTGCACACCTGCAGGATTTCTTTGACCGCGCCCTTGGCTACGATAAAAAGCCCGTCTTCCTTGGGCGAACTCATGATGCAGCTCATGCGCCTGCGTTCAAAATCAAAAGCAATGTCATCCACGATTTTAGTTTTGGGGATCAGGCTTGCGAGCTTGTTGGTCCAAGCCTCGAACAAAGCTTGGTCAATCGGATTGGTGGCTTGGCCTTTTGAATCCAGGGCCAAACACTTGCTCGCATAAGCCAAAGGCAATTGGTCTGCATTGCCGAAACAGTCTATGGAATCGCGGACGCGGATTTTGCCGACTGTGAGCGTGCCTGTCTTGTCCGTGCAAAAAACATCAGCATTGCCCATATGCAAAAGCTGGGAGTTTAATTGCAAAATA
>CAZPAP010000067.1:0-4668 GCA_964584725.1 uncultured Gammaproteobacteria bacterium | reverse complement strand
TGTCGGACAGGCCGGCGTGCGAGAGCTTCTTGTAGATGTGCTCGCGGATGCGGATGCCAGCAAGCCTGAGGCTGACGCAAAAGCCGAGGATGCCATCAAGCCTGAGGCTGATGCCAAGGCTGAAGACGCTCTCGTCGAAGTGGCGCCCGATGTCCAAGAAGAGCCGGATGCGCCCTTGGAAGACGTCCAGCCCGACGAGCTTGTTTTGCCTGATGTCCAGGACGCCAAGCCGGATGAGCCTGTGCTCTCAACCCTGTGCCAGCAGAACATGCCGGACGCGGCGGACAGCTACTTCATCATTGGCGAGGCGCAGATCGGCAACACGATCAGAATCCGCATTGCGGGCTGGGTCGACTTTCCGGTCATTTCCGGAGTGCCTGACACGACCGAAACCGGCTGGTGTTGGGGGGACTTGAGCCAGACTCTCGTGGTCTGTCCGATTCCTGTTGCCGGGATTGTCTCGGGCACGTACATCTTTGTCCGTCCGGGTACGGCCGAAGGGGACGGAGATCCGCAAAAAAGCCCGTTGTGCGAGACAGGAATCTGCAACAAGACCTACACGCTTTGCCATGGCCCGTTCGTAATCGGCGCTGTGGACGGAAACGTGAAGTCTCTTGGCACAGTGGTCCCTGACCAAGTGATCAAGTACTTCGTGCTCCTATAGCCCTGAATCTGGGGCTTCTTTTATTTTCCGACAGCCAGCAACACGATGCCTAAAATACAGATAATCAATGCGATGATTTTCAACAGCAGCTTTTTCTCCTTGAAGACTAGATTGCCGGAGCCGACTGCGGCCGCAACAGCAGTCGCGCGTTTAGCGGCGGTGTGCACCGAAGGAGTCATGATATTGAAACTGTAAGTCAGCAGCACTGCTCCTAAGGCTTGGGCCGCAAACTGGAGCATGACCAAAGGTTTTTTGAAAAGAACGAATGGATTTTCTTCGCTTCTTATCGCCATGATAAAAAAAGATGCAGTCATGATGATATAGACCACACCCTGTTCGAGTTCGATTGAATTACCGTGGTTGAAATCATATTTCGCGAGCGATATCGTCACGACCGGCAAGATGGTCGCCAAAACCGCAAGACCCAGGCCGCGTTTGTCCAGGCCGTGGTTCAGGAACAGATAAAGAAGCGAAAATGTGACGAATATGATCCCGAGGATCTGGAAGTTGCTGACCGAGTATCCGATGACCGTATCCATCACCAGAAGCAGAGGAATGGTGCCAACCCGAATAAATCCGAAAGTGCTCCTGGTACATTTGATGATGGCCAGGATCGTGATGAAGCCCAGGACTGTTTCTAAGACTATTCTGATCAAAAAAGTCGGCCATGAATTGATCCCTTGCACAGGGAGCCTGACCAATATCAAGACAAGAAAAAATATGGCACATACCAGGTTGCTCAAAAAGCCAAAGGTAAAGACATTCTCGATTTTGGCTTTTACGGCAATCTTGCCTATGGAAGTCGTAACTTCATCAAAAACCGTACCCAAGACAGTCAAAAAAAGGCCTAACATGCGATTATTATAGCAAAAAAACCAGGGGTTGGCTGTTTTAGGGCCGGGATTGACGTAAAACCAGGGTTCTGGTAATATTTTTGGGCCAATTTAGGCAAATTAATACACATCCCTTGCCACAAGTTTGTCCGGCCGCCTGCCCCGATGTACATCGGGGTCCCGGGCAGTGCAAAGGAGAGGTTAAAAGGCTATAAAATATCTTATGTCAAACTCGAAGATACCGAGTCTTGTAGAGATGCTGCAGGCCGGCGTCCATTTCGGACACCGCACCTCAAAGTGGCACCCAAAAATGAAGAAATATCTTTTTGGTTCACGCCAGAATATCCATATAATCAATCTGGAAGAAACGCAAAAGGCTTTGGAGCCGGCGTTAGCTTTCTGCAAACAGGTCGCCATGCGCGGCGGTACGGTCCTGTTCGTGGGCACAAAAAAGCAGGCAGCTGAAATAGTCGAGAAGGCAGCCCAAGAGGCCAAGATGCCTTATGTCACCAAGCGCTGGCTCGGCGGCACACTCACCAACTTCAGCGTGATTGCCCAGCTCATCAAACGCTTCAAGGATCTCAAGCGCAGGCATGAAAAAGGAGAGCTCGGCAAATACACCAAGCTTGAACAGCAGAAGTTTTCCGAACAAATAAAAATGTTGGATGAAAAGATCGGCGGCATCCAGGAATTGAACCGCATCCCGGACGCTGTGTTTATCCAAGACATCCATAAAGACAAGACTGCTTTGGCCGAGGCCGTGCGCCGCGGAGTCAAAGTGATCGCCATCTGCGATTCAAACGTCAATCCAAGGGAAATAGATTTCCCGATTCCGGCCAATGATGATGCCGTGAAATCGATCGAACTCCTGGTCAACTTAGTGGCCGGTGCTTGCAAACAGGGCAAGGATGAATGGGAAGCCAATCGTTCCAAGCTCGCTGGTTCATTGCTCGGCCCACGCGACCGCAAACCACAAGACGCTAAATAAGCAAATAATCATTTGGGTAGGGCACCCACAAGGGGATGCCCCAACAGGGATCGCCCCAACGTCGCCCAACAATAACTAATTCGTACATTCGTATACAAATTCGTAATTCGTAGACAAAACTATGGCAGACGCAAAACAAGTGGTAGAGCTCCGCGCCAAAACAAATGCGGGCATGATGGCTTGCAAGAAGGCTTTGGATGAAGCCAACGGCGACATGGAAAAGGCCATTGAGATACTGAAACGCTCAGGCGCTCTTAAGGCCGCTCAGAAAACTGCTGAACGCACAACCAAGGAGGGCATAATCGCCATGTATCTGCATCACAACAAGCGGATGGCGGCCATGCTTGAATTGCAGTGCGAATCGGATTTCGTGGCCATGAACAAAGACTTCATTGGTTTTGCCAATGACCTAGTCCAGCAAGTCGCGGCCATGAGCCCGGAATATGTTTCGCCAGCCAGCGTACCAGAAGAAGACGTGGAGAAGATGAGACAGGCCTTCGTATCTTCCATGGCAGACGAGAACAAGCCAGAAGAAATCAAAGCCAAAATCATCCAGGGCAAGTTGGACAAGTGGCTGCAGGAAGTGTGCTTGATCAAACAGCCGTTCTTCAAAGATGAAGAAAAAACAGTTGAACAGCTTTTGACGGACAAGATCGCAACCATCGGTGAAAAAATCGTGATTGCACGCTTTGTGCGCTGGGACATGGTGAACGCCGCAGGCTCGGATAAGTGCTAAAATCAATCGTTGATTTTAAGAACAGCCCCCTTTACAAGGCGGCTGTTTTGTTGTAACTTGGGCGCGCCAGCCAGTGTTGGCAAGGGCCAAAGCAAGCCCATCCACCAAGGAGAATTGCAATGATTGAAAAGTTCACTCTGTACGTGCCCAACCGAAAACATCCCATGGACTGTACTGAGGATGAGTGGGAAAGGACCTGTTACGCCAGGAACAGGTGCCTGGAATTCGTAAATATCATCCAAGGCGCCTGTCTGAACATTTTTCCTTCACTCCTGTTGCGCGATGTCAGCCAGGCCGTAGAAACCGCGATCGGGCCTTACCTGCAGCCCAAGATGAACGCCAGCATGTCTGAGGCCGTGGCACGCTCCAAGCGAGTTAAGTTCGTGGTAGAAAACAATGAGCACGGTTCCTTCCATTTGAGTGCCTTGTTTTATGGCAAAGGCCCAACTCCTATTTTCATGATCAAAATCAATCTGGACGACGCAGACTGTCCAAGTATTGTCATGGAAAAACCGACAACAACTCCACCGCGATAACCTCGCGGTTTTTTTGTGGTATAATAATTATAGAGGGGCGCTCCTTTGGAGGCCTGTAATTTTATACTATGCCAGTCAAGAAAAATAATCGTGCTTTCAAGCCGACGAAGCTTGAAACCGGAAACTTCAAAATAGAAAAAGCAAAACCATCCAGCCTTGGGTTTTGGACAGCGTTTTTCATCATACTGCTGGTCGCAGCCACTGCCATCATCGGATACTCAGTCTACTTGGTTTATCAGGAACAGAAAGACATGGCTTTGACTTTGCCGGCTTATCGCCAGACCGGGTCTGTTGATGAGAATGCCAGGTTTCAACAAACTCTGGTTCCTGGTTTGTTTTTGGCCTACACCAAATGCCCGGCGCGATTCACTGGGCCATGTGACAATGCCATGCTGTATAAGTTGAATTCAGATGGATCCAAACAGACGATTCTGCCGAGCGTAAGGTCTTTGCCTGGTGCGCCGCTGACCGAAGAGCTGCTTCAGCCGATTGCAGCATCCAGTGATGGCAAGCTTATTGCTTTTGGCGCATGGTCTTTTGGCAACAATCGCAATCCATCGGATTTGAGGCTTTGGGTTTATGATGTGCAAACAGGCGAGTTGGCTTATGATTCCGACAAAGTGCCGCAAGATTCCATATTTTCCCCGGATTTGAAATACGCGGCTTATGGCGTCTTGTCCAATGGAGATATCCAGGACTTCAATATAGTTAATCTGAAGAAGAACCAAGTCGTGTCCGGGGGCAAGGCCAATGCAGGCAATTCATTCATGGGTCCGGATGGCAAACCTGTCATTGCTTGGCCAGACTCAAGCACGGTCACTATCAAGCTTTTCGTGAAATCAATGCCAGACAGCCCGAATACAACCGAATACGGCGTGAAAAAGGTAAAAGTCACCCAATAATATGACGCG
>CAZPAP010000066.1:0-4724 GCA_964584725.1 uncultured Gammaproteobacteria bacterium | reverse complement strand
GAACCGATCTTGGTATTCACGATATTCAATCCGCCGGCAGCTTGTTGGGCCGCAGTCAGTGAGGCTGTTTTGTTTTCTTTATAGATTCCGGCATCTGTACCGATAATCTCATTTTGATTTGCGGCCAGGGCCAAAGACAACCACAAGAAAAAGGCCATGACCGGGCCGCCGATCAAAGCTGAACTCAAACGATTCCACCAATCATCGGTAAATGCGCTGAAAGCCTTCTTGAGCTGGCTGGGCAAGGCCCAGGCAAAAAACATGACAGGCGATGTGATGAGCAGAATCCAAAGAATGATGATGCGGGCAATAAAGAAAATCACCATGATCACCAGCAGGGTGATGCAGATGGAAAGGATCCACGCGCCAAACAGCGCGGCTGCAAAAATACTCACCACGCTCCACATGTCCATGGCCGCCATGGCAGTTGTATCTACTTCAACTACTCCTCCGCCCTTGTCCACGATGGCATTGCTGCCCGTATCCTGGAACTTCATGATATCGCCGATATGCAAAGCCTGGATGAAGTTTCCGCCGGCAGCCTGCTTAAAGCCATTCACGAAAGTAAGCAAAATCACCTGGGAAAAATCAATCATCAATCCGATAAGGGTTTTGGAAAAATTGATCAGGACTGCCATCAAAAGCAACTTAGGCAGAATCTGGCGGTAGTGGAAATCTTTAGGATAGCCGATGATGGTCGCGAAAGCAGAGACCAGAACGACAATGATGAAGAACATGTTCACTGTGTCGCGCATGATGGGCCAGCCTACGCGCACAGGGAAAGCGTTCACGAATGTGTTGTATTGCACGACTTTGATCAGGATATCGACCAAAGCCATCACCAAATAGCCCAAAAGCTTAATGACGAAAATCAGGATCTGGGTAAGCAGGGCCAAAATCCATGTTCCGATTTTCCCCCAGCTCGTGGAATCATTCTCGCCGATAGCAAAGGCTGGCAGAGCCACAACGACCAATATCACCAAACAAAAAACCAAAGCTTTCAAGGCCAGTTGGCGCCTGCGTTTGCGGACCAAATCAGCTGGACTCAAAGGTTCAAAGCTTTGATTTAGACCGAAAAATACCTGCCAAAAAAAGCCGGGCAGTGCCTTCAGTCCCTGTCCTCTCCCAAAGAGCTTCCTCCACATAGACATTCTTATGGAAGTATAGCATAAAAATCCGCTCTACGGCGCAGAATAATCCACAACCAACCCGACAATCGTTAGGGTGGACATGGGCGGAAAAATTTGGTATTCTAAAACCCATGGCTTATTCGGATTATTCAGTGGATTTATTGCAACCAAGCCCAGACAAGGCTGCAAGGAAAAAACTCGTCGCAATTGCGGTTTTTTTTGCTTTAATTGTGGGTCTTTTGGCTACAATAGGAGCCGCCTCCTCTTACCGGGCAGTCCAGCATGGCACCAATGTTTTCACTGAAGTCGGCCAATTACCAGGTATTGCCGACCTTAGGCGCTTTGCCCTGGGGCCTGACACGGTCCGCCCACCAAGCGACGTGGGACGCATCAATATCCTGCTGCTCGGAGTCGGCGGCGAGGGCCATGATGGCGCGCAACTGACTGATACGATCATCCTTGCGTCATTGGACACAAAAACCAATAAACTGGCTCTGCTCTCTATCCCCCGCGATTTAGCCTTCCCTATCGGCAACAACCAGTTCAGGAAGATAAACAGCTTGAATGCCTTGCAAGAAGTTGCGCATCCGGGCGAAGGCGCAAGGCGCTCGGCTGATTTGATCGGCGACTTGCTGAACGTGCACATCAATTATGTGATGCGCGTGGACTTCAAGGGTTTTGAACAATTCATTGATGCGCTCGGCGGCGTGGACCTGACAGTCGAAAAAAGTTTCACTGACAATTCCTACCCGACTGAGAATGACGGCTGGAAAACAATCAGCTTCAAAGTCGGCAATCAGCACATGAACGGCAAGACAGCCTTGGAATATGTGCGTTCGCGCCATGGCAATAATGGCGAGGGCTCGGATTTTGCCCGCAGCCGCAGGCAGCAGCTGGTGCTAGAAGCAGTTCGCGATAAATTATTGTCTTTGGGCACATTGGCCAATCCTAAAAAGTTGAATGACTTGATTAATATCGTATCTGGCCACATCCAGACAGACCTCTCGGCTTGGGACATGCTTTCCTTAGCGCCTCAGTTCGTGAGCATCAATCGAGAGAGCGTGGTCAATCGCGTGCTGACTGATGCGCCGGATGGAGAACTTGCTCCCGCGACACTAAGTCAGGAGTACATGCTCTTTCCGCGCAAACCAGATTGGTCTGAGATTAGGGCCATTGCCGCCAACCCATTCATGAGCAAAGAAGAAGAGATTAAAGCCCTCCAACCCAAAGCAGCGGTTTTTCTTGAAATCAAGAACGGAACTACTTATGAGGGCTATGCTTCCAAGGTCTACCAAAAACTCAAATCCTTGGGCTACACGGTGACCGAAGTCAGCAATGCCCAGCACAAAGGCTATGACAAGACAGTCATCTATGATTTGACTGGCGGCAAGATGACCGATGACTTGGTCAAACTCAAAACAATGCTGAACGCAGAAGTTTCGTCTACTCCGGCTCAAGCAGTCCCTAAATCAACGACCCGGACAATCCTCACGGATTACATGGTGCAAGAATCAATCAAGGCCACTTCAACCCAATTCCTAATCATACTTGGAGATTCCAGCCTTGGTTTAATCCAACCCTCATATGAAAAAAACGCGCCCTAACCTGCCTATAGTCGCCATTGTCGGACGCGCTAATGTCGGCAAATCCACTTTATGGAACAGGCTTATCGAAAGCTCCCGTGCTTTGATTTCGTCTGAACCGAATACTACCCGCGACCGCAATTATGCCGTCTGCCTGTGGCGCGGCCAGGCCGTGCAAATGGTCGATACAGGCGGCATGGACACGGACCAGACAGAGATGGGCCGCGGCATTTTGCGCCAGGCCGAGCTTGCCATCCGCGAAGCAGACATCGTGCTGTTCATGGTGGATGCCAAAGACGGAATCATGCCTCAGGATTTGAGTTTGGCCAAAAGCACGAGCAAACTCAACAAAAACATCATGCTCGTGGCCAACAAATCAGACAAGGCTGCCCAATCCGGGCAAGCCATGAGCAAAGAACTCTACAAGCTCAATCTTGGGGATCCGAAGATCATCAGCGCTGCCAATGGCCGCGGCATCGGGGACTTGATGGATGATGTTTACATAAAACTGAAAAAGCTTGGCCGCGAGCCAGTGGATTATGCCGAAGACCAAAGCTTGCGCATCGTGATCATGGGCCGGCCCAATGTGGGCAAGTCCTCGCTCATGAACGCGATCCTGGGCGAAGAGCGCTCCCTTGTTTCGCCGGTTGCGCACACCACGCGCGAGCCGCTTGATACTGAGTTTCTCTGGAAAGGCGAACGCGTGACCTTGATCGATACGGCCGGCATGCGCAAGCGCGCCAAAGTCTCCGAATATCTGGAAAAGGAAGCCATAGAGCGCAACCGCACAGCCTTGTCGCGCGCTGATGTAGCAGTCTTGGTGATTGATGCGACCGATGACCCGCGCAAACAAGACAAAATCCTGGCTGGTTTGCTCATGGACGCCAAAAAAGGCTTGATCATCGTGGTCAACAAATGGGACCTGATCCCGAACAAAGATACGAAGACTGCCGATGAATTCGCGGTCTTGATAAAACAGTCCCTCCCCTTTCTTTCGTGGGCACCCATACTTTTCACCTCAGCCAAAGACGGCTTGCGCGTGGACGATATCTTGACCCTAGCTTTCCGCATCAAACAAGAACGCGAAAGGATCATTGAAGACAATGCTTTAAGCAAGTTCTTCAAACAAGCAATTGCAATCCAGCCGCCGCGCGCTGCTTCTGGACCAAAACAACCTTACATCGCAACCATAATCCAGACCCGGACCAACCCGCCGACATTTGTCTTTACTGTGCGCGGCACGCAAATCTCCATCCATGATTCGTGGATGCGCTTTTTCGAGAACCGTTTGCGCGACAAGTTCGGTTTCTTGGGCACGGCCATGGTATTCAAGATTGATTACGATGTTTCTCCGCTGGAGAAATTGCATACTGGCCCCAAGCGCAAAAAGCGCCCCATGGGTCGCAGGGTCGGGAGATACTGATTAACAATTAACAACCCTCCTTGTCATCTTGAGCGAAACGAAGTGAAGTCGAAAGATCTGGTTCGTTCCTATGAACCATCACAACTACTATGTTTACATCATGACCAGCGAAACATGCGTTTTGTATATTGGTGTAACAAATAATCTTGATTATAGAGTTCAACAACATAAGTCTGGAGCTATACCAGGATTTACGAAAAAATATAAATGCAATCGTTTGGTATATTATGAGGAGACGGGTGATATTAATGCGGCCATCTTACGAGAAAAACAACTAAAAGGTTGGAGTCGATCGAAAAAGATGCAACTAATCAAATCAATGAATCCTGAATGGAAAAATTTGAACGAGCCAGATCCTTCGACTCCGTCCAACTCCGCTCAGGATGACAAACGAAGGGGTGCTGGCATAAAATCATAATTGAGTTTATTATAATTCAGTATGAAATTGATTATTGGGCTCGGTAACCCCGGAAAAGAATATGAAAAGACGCGGCACAACGCGGGTTTTATGGTTTTGGATGTGATGGCAGATAACAATGGATCGTCCTGGAAAAAGGATACTGCCCATAAAACCGTAATTGCAAAATT
>CAZPAP010000065.1:0-4831 GCA_964584725.1 uncultured Gammaproteobacteria bacterium | reverse complement strand
TATAAAAAACCTAAGTTATTATTGCAATTTAAGTAAAATAACCGAAATAAAAAAATTAAAATCCCTTCATAAAACAAAAAAAGCTTTTTGCGCCTTTCTTGTATGGCGGGCTGGAGGGATTCGAACCCTCGATCTTCTCCGTGACAGGGAGACGTGTTAACCAGGCTACACCACGAACCCAATATATAATTGTCGTGAGAGCTTAACATAATCATATTTCCTATGCAAGCCTCAATAAGACCAAAACTCGCCAAAAATAGCCCATATGCTAAGCTGTATATAGATATATGGCCTATTGGCTAATCAAGACAAACCCCGGGGTTTTCAGCTGGGATATGCTGTTAAAATCCGGTAAGACCAGGTGGGACGGCGTTCGCAACTACCAAGCGCGCAATTTTATGCGCGAAATGGCCCCTGGCGATTTAGCCATAATTTTCCATCAAGGCGCTGAATCAGGGGCTGTTGGCATTGCCAAGGTAGCTGCCAAAGCCTATGACGACCCGAATGCCAGCGAAGGCAATTGGTCTGTCATTGATATTGAACCGATCATGCCCCTTACCCGGCAAGTCAGCCAAGATGAGATCCGCTATACCCCGGTCTTAAACGTGCTCCAGCTTTTCAATCAGCCTAGGCTCTCCATCATGCCAATGACCCAGCCGCAATGGGAATTGCTTCTGAAAATCTCAAAGACAAGCCTAACCGTAACGTCCTAACCGTCCTAAAGCGTCCTTGCGCGTCCTAATACCGGCTGCCAGTTGGTTCCCCTCCTCATCTGAGGAGTGGGCTAGGGGTGGTCGATACCGTATAACTAGTGCTAGACCACCTCTAGCTCCTCCTTAGTTTACCGTCATCAAAATCTAAGTCGCCTGGCATACAAAAAAGGAGGAGAACCAAATAGCAGCCTTTGGTATTTTTGTACGTTAAAGTCTCCCTTACTAAGGGAGAAGCGAAGAGGATTAAACCGTCCGCATCTCAACTAGATTTGTCGTGCCTGATATTCCGGTGGGTTGGCCGGCCACGACCACGATCTGGTCATTATTTTTTGAGAAACGATTCTTTTTCAGATACGTGACTGATTTTGAGATAAGCGCCTGAACATTTTGGCAGGTGGGCAGCAAGAACGGCATAACCCCCCAAGACAAGGCCAGCTGATTGCAGACTCGCACATCATGCGTGCCGACGAAGATGGGCAGCTCCGGACGATAACTGCTGACGATCCGGCCTGATCGCCCTGTCAAAGACGCGACCAAGATAAGCTTTGCGCTTGATTCATCTGCCAGCTCGCGCGCCAAACTCGCGACCGCGACCTGCTTTGTTTTAGGCTTCCTGTTTTTTACGTTCAAATCATCATAATGCGAGCTTTCTGTTTTTCTGATGATCCTGGCCATGGTCTGGACTGTCTGCACAGGATACTTGCCCGTGGCTGTTTCGCCCGAAAGCATGACCGCATCCGTGTGATCTATGACTGCATTGGCCACATCCGAAACTTCAGCGCGCGTCGGCCGCGGGTTGCGGATCATGGAATCCAGCATTTGCGTGGCCACGATCACTGGCTTGGATATTTCCAAAGCTTTTTCAATCAATTGTTTTTGGATCAAAGGCACATCCTCGGCTGGGATTTCCACGCCCAAATCGCCGCGCGCCACCATGATCCCGTCTGTTGCCTCCAGGATCTCATCCATGTTTTCCACTGCTTCGCGCTTCTCTATTTTGGCCAAGACCCGGATGGGCTGGCCATGGCCTTTTTGATGCTTCTTGATCAAAGCCTTGAGGTCATAGATGTCTTTGGCTGAACGAACGAAAGACAAAGCGATCCAATCCACTCCGAGCTTTACGCCAAACTCAACATCATCCTTGTCTTTATCTGACATGGATGAGGCGCTGATCTTGGTCTCAGGCATGTTGATGCCTTGGTGGGAGGTGAGATGCCCGCCTGTGCCCACCAGGCAGTAGATGTCTTGGCCGCTTACTTTTTTGACTTGCACATCCATCAAGCCGTCGCTTAAAAGCAGCCTCTGCCCAGGTTTGACGTCTGAATGCATCTTGGGATATGTGACTGGGATGCGGCCGGCTGCTGGCTTGATTTTAGTACTGAAAATAATTTGTTTGCCAGCCACCAGATCAATCCCCTTTTCCGGCAATTCACCGACCCTGATTTTCGGGCCCTGCAGATCCTGAAGGATGGCGACGATAGCCTTCTGCTTCTTGGCTGCTGAATGGACCAGGTTCGTGAGCTTGGCATGGTCCTTATGCGTACCATGCGAAAAATTCAAGCGCGCCACGTTCATGCCTGCAGCAATCATCTTCTTCAGCATGGGTTCAGTATGGCAAGCTGGACCGATCGTGCAGACGATTTTTGTTCTTTTGTCGGGGAATGTCATAACCAGCGTATTATACCCTAAAACTGATTTTATTTATAAACCATGCACGTCATTGCGAGCGGAGTTGGACGTAGCGCGGCAATCTCACTTGCATTACAGTGAGATTGCTTCCCGTTCGACTCGCATCAACTTACGCTCGCTCAGGGCAGGCTGATTCCTCGCAATGACAGAGGGGGTTATTTCCTCTTCTTCCTCGAAGACTTCTTGGCCCGCAGCTCGTCCAGCACATTCTGGAACGTCTTCACGTCTTCAAAAGCGCGATAGACAGAAGCGAACCTGATGTAAGCGATTTTATCAAAACCCCGCAAACGCTCCATGACCAGCTCCCCTATTTTTGAGCTCATGACCTCTGAAGTGCCGAGCTTGGCGATGTCTGTTTCTATATTATGCAAAAGTCCGCGGAAAGCCTCTTGGGTATATGACCGCTTTTCCAAGGCGCGCCGCACCCCAGAGCTCAACTTTTCGCGCGAGTACATTTCGCGGCGGCCGTCGCGCTTGGTCACGGTTATATCAAGCAGCTCGATTTCCTCGACTGTCGAGAATCTATAATCGCAAGCCTCGCACGCCCGCCTGCGGCGAATAGAAACGCCGTCCGTCGAAAGGCGCGAATCAATTACCTTGCTTTCTCCGTGGTTGCACACCGGACAATGCATGGTATGTATTTTACATCATTTTCTTCCTGAACCAAGCTGGGATTTCTGCTGCATCTTCCTCAGAAGAGGCTGGCGAAGGCATTTGATCGTTTGAGACCCTTGGCTGCTGCTGCGCAATCGGCGGCTGGGTTTGCTGCATGGGCGCATAACTCGGGGGCTGGACATGAGGCTGTTTGGCCGCTGGCTGGAGCCGAGCATTATCCATGACTGGTTTTTGCATGGGGCTGGAGATTGGCTCGTGCCGAGCAGGGCTCGGTTCGGGCATTGGTTTTTGGAACTGGAACTTTTCCATCCTTTCCTGCGGGCGGGTCTGCATCGGGTTGTAAGTACCGCCGGCTAAAATAGTCTTCTTTCCATATTGGGCTCCTGAGCTGCTCCTTTGTCCAAAACCTGTAGCTATTACAGTGACTTTGATCTCATCTTTGAGGGACTCGTCCAAAATGGCGCCAAAAATAATCTTGGCCTGCGGGTCAGCTGATTCAGTAATGACCTTGGCTGCTTCAGTCACCTCATACATGCCTAAATTGGATCCGCCGGTGACAGTGAACAATATGCCCTTGGCTCCATCGATTGAGACTTCAAGCAAAGGCGAAGCAATAGCTGCCTTGGCCGCATCAACTGCGCGGTTGTCTCCATGGCCGCGGCCAATGCCCATGAGGGCCGAGCCTTGGTTTTCCATGATGGCCCTGGCATCTGCAAAGTCCACGTTGATCAAGCCCGGGACTGAAATGATATCTGAAATGCCTTGGACGCCTTGGCGCAATACATCGTCAACAATCTCAAATGCATCCATCAATGAAGTTTTGCGGTCAATGATTTGGAGAATTCTGTCGTTCGGGATGGTGATGATGGTATCCACGTGCTGGATCAGCTTTTCATAGGCTTCGTCAGCCACAACCTTCCTTTGATAGCCCTCGAACTGGAAAGGCTTTGTGACCACGGCCACTGTCAGGATCCCGAGCTCGCGGGCGATCTCAGCTACTTTGGGAGCCACGCCAGAACCCGTGCCGCCGCCTAAGCCGCAAGTCACAAAAACCATGTCAGCGCCTTTGAGCGCTTCGCGGATTTGGCTTTGGCTTTCTTCGGCCGAACGCGCGCCAATCTCTGGATTCATGCCCGCGCCTAAACCACGCGAAACAGTTTCGCCCAAAGCGATCTTCCTGGTGGCTAACGAGACATTTAAGGCTTGGACATCCGTATTCATGACAATGAATTCAACTCCACGGATTTTGGAGCTGATCATACGGTTTACGGCAGATCCGCCGGATCCGCCTACGCCCACGACTTTGATTTTTGCAAAAGTTTCAATATCTGGTTTAATCTCGGGCATACCATTGAGTAATAAAAGTGTTCAAAAACCTCTTTAATGAGCCATAAAATTGCTCTTAATGATTACCAGCATAACCGCCTGGACAGGCTCAGTCAAGAAAACTCGAAGACTGTCAAGGCTTACCCCGAATATAGAATATCGAATATCGAATGTCGTTTCCTATCCGCCAAAAACCCTCGAGGAGCTGGTAATAAAAGCGTTCAGGATCATGTGGACCCTAACAAGCAGCACTTCGGTTTCTTCGTACTTATCCAAAGAGATATACTGAACATCCCACGCTATAAATAGTTGGTTATTAAGCTCGTGTAGCTAGACTTTTGTCATATTGAAACAATGCAGTTTGTCTGACAATCCTCTTCTTCCGCACCCAACTGCGATATTCGAGGTAATCGAAACTGCCGACCTACTCCACAGGCTAGTTAGCCAAAAAACCTGTACATTGCGGAATTTTTTAGTTAATCCAAAAA
>CAZPAP010000064.1:0-5258 GCA_964584725.1 uncultured Gammaproteobacteria bacterium | reverse complement strand
AAAACCCGGCGGCAATTGAAAACGGCAAGGCCCGATAACATTGCCGGGCATGGCGTGGGTTATGTTGATCGGCATGGGGATACGGCCGAAAGGATCTTGGATTTGATCCCGTCCAACCGAATCAATGATGTCGTGTATTTCAACCCGGCAGGCATGGAGTTTCCGGTAGGCTTCAATATCCTGGAAACCGCCAACGACAACCAAAAACATCTGATCGCCTCCGGGCTGATGGGCGTGTTCAAGAAGATCTGGCCGGATGTGTGGAGCCCGCGCATGGAATACATCTTGCTCAACTGCGTTTTGGCCTTGATCGATTATCCTGGGGCTACTTTGCTCGGCATAAACCGCTTGCTGGTGGACAAAGATTACCGCGAACGCGTGATCGCCAAGATCCGCGATCCGATAGTCAAAACCTTTTGGGTGGCGGAGTTCACTTCATGGGAAGTCAAGTACCAGACAGAAGCCATTGCCCCGATCCAGAACAAAGTCGGTCAATTTTTGTCTGCCTCAATCATCCGCAATATCGTGTCCCAGGTAAAATCCACGATCGATGTCCGTTCCATAATGGATGACGGCAAGATTTTCATCGTCAATCTGTCCAAAGGCAGGATCGGCGAAGAAAACATGAAGCTTTTGGGCGGCATGCTCATCTCCCGCTTGCAGATGGCAGCCATGGAAAGGGTGGGCATTCCGGAATCGCAAAGGAAAGACTTCTACATGTTCGTGGACGAGTTCCAGAATTTCGCGACCGAATCCTTTGCTTCCATCCTGTCCGAAGCGCGCAAATACAGACTCAATCTGATCGTGGCGCACCAATACATAGAGCAGCTCACGGACGAGGTCAAAGCCGCGGTCATCGGCAACGTCGGCACCATCATCACGTTCAGGATCGGAGCGACTGATGCTGAGTTCCTGGAAAACGAGTTTGCGCCGACCTTCACGTCCGAAGATTTGGTCAACCTGACGAAGTTCACGATTTATCTGAAATTGATGGTCGACGGCGTTTCCACGTCGCCGTTCTCGGCTTCTACTTTGCCGCCGCTGGCCCAGTTCACGGGCAATAGCGACAAGATCATTGCCGTGAGCCGCGAGAGGTATGCTATGCCGCGGGCACAAATCGCGGAAAAAGTTTTGCGCTGGAGCGGCATGGAATCCGCGTCTTTGCGCATCGCTGATGAGGCGGCAGAAGAAGTCGCTGCTGCGGCCGCCTTAAGTTCAGAGAATAAAGAACCGGAAAATGATTTGAATATAAATATCCAAGACGTGGTACCTCAAGTTCCTGACATGGAAAAACTGGATGAGTTCGGCAATCCGGAAAACGAAGAAGAATATCTGAAGATTTCACCGGAAAGGCTCAAGGCTTTGGTCAAACCGACCCAGGGCAAGAAAAAGGACAAGCCCATGTTCTCGCATACTTGTTCCAGATGCGGAAAGGTTTGGGAAATGCCTATCCAGCTTGATGCGTCGCGACCCATGTATTGCGCGGATTGTTTGCCGATCATAAAAGAGGAACAGAAAAACAAAGGCAAGATCGTCAGGTCAGCGCCAGCGCCAGAACAAAAACTGCCGTCTGCCTCTGGAGGACGTGATTCAACTTCTGGAAAAAATAGGGCATCGTCTGACCGGAGCGAACACAGGAATACAGGGCCAAATAGGCCGCGGATAATAGGGGATTTACCTCCACTGGCAGAACCTCGCAACCCCGAATCGTCGGGAGTTACAAGTTACAAGTTACAAGATACAAGAGTAGAAAAAAAAGGATTGCTGGCTGATTTGCAAAGGTTGAAGGGCAAGCCGATTGAGACGCGCAAAAGCAAGGTAGATAAGCGGACGAATGAGATCCGCGAAATGTTGAGCGATAAACCTCCCATCCGCAAAGACAATCCACCGGAAGATGTGACCCAAAAATCCAGCCCAGGCTCTAAAGTCGAAGATTACTTTTTCAAGCTGGACGAGGATACTGGTGGCGCGCCAAAAACATTGCGGCCAGGGCAGAAGATAAGTTTTTAAAATATGCCTGAATCCATATCATTCAAGACTTTTGACGGCGTAAAGATCGTAGGTGATTGGTATCCTTCGGCAACAACTATCGGGGTCGCCATCCTTTTGCATATGATGCCTCTGGACCGCAAATCCTGGGCGCCTTTCCAGCAAGTCTTGGCGAAATACTCAATCGCTTCTTTGGCCATTGATCTGCGCGGCCATGGCGAGAGCGTGGTCATGGATAACTCCAATACGAAATTGGACTACAAAAAGTTCACGGACGAGCAGCATATCCAGTACATAAACGACGTGTCAGCGGCTTTGGACTGGCTGGTGAACAAGAGCTATGCCAAAGACAGGATAATGCTGGTCGGCGCTTCAATCGGAGCTAATATTGCCATGGCCATGCTAGAGGATGAGCCTGCCTTGGCTGGCGCAGTTCTGCTCTCACCTGGCAATTACCGCGGCATAGATGCAGTGGAGTTGGCGCAATACGTCAAAACGCGCCAAGCCATCTGGACTGCTGGTTCAGACTCGGATGACACAGAGGCTTATGAGGCTGCCAAAGCCATTGTGGATACATGTGCGGCCAGCCGCAAGCAGTTCGTGGCCTATAAAAACGCTGGGCATGGCATTCATCTCTTCAAATCAGATCCGAAACTAATGGATAATTTGGCTGCTTGGATGAAAGAGTCGTTGCAGACTATTTGATAGGGTTGTACAATTTTAGGGTGAAAAAAATAAAAATCATAATTGCCGCAATCGTAGCTTTGGGCTTAGTCCCACATTTTGTTTTTGCGGCTACTAGCACTGAAGCAGTCGTCAAACCAGTCGGGCCGCAAAAGACTGCTGATTGGGCTGAGTTTGTGCCCAAAGCTGGGGATTTTGAATCAGCGCTGGTTCTGGATTATAAGACTAAGAAAGTTTTGTACTCATATAAACCGGATATTGCTTGGCCAGCTGCAAGTTTGACTAAACTTACTGGGGCTTTGACGTTTTTGGATCGCAATTTGAATTTTAATAGGATAGTTTCAATCCTCAAACAAGATGAAGTCGGCGGAGGCAGGCTCAGGGTAAAGAGCGGCGCAACAATGACCATCCGCGATGTCATATATTCAAGCATTGTGGGGAGCGCGAATAATGCGGCAACAGCCCTGGCCAGGATCAGCGGATTGGGCACGAAAAATTTCGTGGCTGCCATGAATAAAAAAGCCAAAGCCATTGGTTGCCAGTACACGGTTTTTCATGACGCCTCTGGCATGGATGAAGAAAACCTGACAACAGCGACTGATATGGCCAAGATAGCCATGGCTGCTTTTGCCAAACCTGAGATCAGGCGGCCGGCTTCAACAGCCTCATACACTTTCAAGATCAGGAATACGGGCGAAGCCCATACAATCAAGAATACAGATACTTTGCTTTTGGATGAAGACAATGGCTTATATGTGACTGGCGGCAAAACCGGGTACCTTGAAGAGTCAAAAAATAATCTTGTGCTCAAAGTCAGGCCTGACGCCAAATCTGTAAACAAAGATCTCCTGATCGTGGTATTCGGAGCTGATACGCGCGACCAGCTTTTTCTCGCAGCCTCTAGACTTGCTAAATGGTCTTGGTTGTCGTATACTTGGTCGAAATGAATCCACAGTCAGTCAGCCAAAAACTTAAAGACTTGAAAGCTCCGTCTTATCGCTTAAAACAGGCGTTTAGGGCGTATTTTCAGGATCTTTTGCCCAGTTGGCAGGATATCTCCACCTGGCCTTTGGATATGCGCTCGGCTTTTGATGAAAAAGACTGGTCCCCGTTGACTCTTGAAAATATCGTGGAAAGCGAAAACCCTTCCAGCGCCAAATTTCTTTTCAAGACAGAGGACGGCTCGAAGATAGAATCAGTCATCCTGCGTTTTGACAATGGCCGCAACACGGTTTGTTTGTCCTCGCAGGCCGGGTGCGGCATGGGCTGCACTTTTTGCGCCACAGGCAAGCTCGGCTTTACACGCAATTTGACGACAGAAGAGATTGTTGACCAGGTCGTACAGTGCGCGCGCTGGCTTAAGACACGTGACATACGACATGCGAAACATGACACGTCAGACGTCTCACGTCTCACGAATCACGAGTCACAGGCAACGGGCAACGAATCTCGAGTCACGAACATAGTCTTTATGGGCATGGGCGAACCGTTCAATAATCCGGACAATGTTTTCAAGGCTTTGGACTGGCTGAATGACCCGGACATGTTTGCTTTGGGCGCCAGGCACATGAGCATATCCACCTGCGGCATAATTCCTGGCATAGAGAGATTGGCTGATGAACAGCCCCAGGTGAACTTGGCTATTTCTTTGCATGCGCCAAACCAGACTTTGCGCGAAAAATTGATGCCAGTCAGCCGGGCTTATCCTTTGGAAAGGCTGATGCGTGCTTTGCGCAAGTATATGGACATTACGAACCGCAAAGTCATGTTTGAGTATTTGATGATCGACGGCCTGAATGATTCGGATGAGTTGGCCGATGAATTGGCCGACCTTTTGAGCCAGCATAAACACTTGTCGCATGTGAACTTGATCAAATACCATGATACTGGAGTGTACGAAGCTTCGCCCCAACCCAGGATCAAACATTTCGCCAACATCTTGAAACGCCGCGGCATTGCGGTCACTATCCGCACTTCGTTCGGCGAAGATATCAATGCGGCCTGCGGACAACTTGCCGCGAAAAATTAATGCCAAAAAAAACCGTAAAAAAACCAAAAGTGCTTGTTGCCATGAGCGGCGGCGTGGATTCGTCTGTTTCGGCCGCGCTTTTGGTGCGCCAAGGCTATGATGTCACTGGCGGGTTCATCAAGAACTGGTCTGACACAAAAGACGCTTGGACAGGTGAATGCAATTGGCGCAATGACAGGCGCGATGCCATGCGCGTGGCTGCCCAATTGGATATACCCTTGATTTCTTTTGATTTTGAAAACAGTTATCGCGAAAAAGTCGTTGAAGAGATGTTCAAGGGTTATGAAATGGGCGAGACGCCTAACCCGGACGTTTTATGCAATCAATATATCAAGTTCGGCCTGTTCTGGGACAAAGCCAAAGAGCTTGGTTTTGATTTGATGGCAACCGGCCATTATGCAACTAGATTACCCAATGCTCCCCTTACAGGAAGGGGGGATCAAGGGGGAATAAAACTGACTGAACTCTGTCGCGGTATTGACAAAGATAAGGACCAATCCTACTTCTTGTATCGTATAAGTCAGGAGAGCTTGGCGCATACCCTGTTTCCGATCGG
>CAZPAP010000063.1:0-5545 GCA_964584725.1 uncultured Gammaproteobacteria bacterium | reverse complement strand
CGCGGCTCGGATTATACGAATGACACATACGTCACGCTCCAAACCCGCGTGTATGATTGGGCTAATGGCAATGTAGCTTATTCGCAGACCAAGACCATAAAGATCCATAATGGAACGGTCAATAATGCCACGACCCTCACGAGCACCGTCTCCCCGGCCAAGGCCTCGTTCAACCGCAACGAGAGCATGACTTACAGCGTAGAGGCCAATGATCCGGATGGTTTGCAGGGCATCAGGCTGTACGTGAACGGCACGCAAGTCAATGACTGCTCAATCGCCTCAAGGACCTATGGCATCTGCAGCGCCAGCTTGAGCATGAGCAATTACGCAGCCGGTTCAGTCGTGACTTTGCAGGCTAGGGCCATTGATTCGCTCAACAACGTGACCTGGTCATCCAGCCAGCAGATCTCAGTGACTGATACCACAAGCTATGTCGATGTACCGGGCACGATCTCCATCACATCAGATGCACCGAACGGATACACCGGTACGCAGAGCATCACGTTCACGGCCACGGGCAGCGACCAAAACGGAATCGACCGCATTGAGATTTTGGTCAACGCCATGCCAGTCAAGACTTGCACGGGCGTAAGCACCTGCTCATACACTGGCAGCGGTTATACGACCTACAATTCCGTGACTTTCGGCGCCAACTTGTATGACTCGCTCGGCAACCGTGTGTGGACCGGGTATAAGAGCATCAATAAAATCCAATAAGGCACAAGACTAAAGAATAAAGAAAAAGAATCCCTGACGAAAGTTGGGGATTTTTGTCGGGTGAGAGGGTTGACAGAATCCTATTTTTATGCTAGATTAACCGATTCTTTAACCAAGAACTACGCGGATTATGGAGGTAATCTGCTCTTAGATTAGCCCAAATATGTTTAACTATATTGTTCGTGTTTTAATGGCCTATTCTGTGTTCCTCGGCATACTTTTAGCCTTGCCCTTCGGAGCCAGTGCAGCCACCCCTAATTTGAACTGGCAGGATATTTCCAACCAGCTTCAGGCTAGGCAAAACCGCCCGGTTTGGGCAGTTGCCTATGCCAATAGCGCATATCTCATGACTGACGGCCAGGATCTTACCTCTGGCGGCCATGTTTGGCGCATGGAAAACGGGAAAATCTCAGACATCTCCCAAGACGTGTGCCAAGCAGGCTTATCCCGCGTAGATTCCATTGCTGGCGGCCCGCGCTTTGCTTTGTATGGACAGACATCCGGCAAGTGCTCCGGTTCTGCGTCAAAAAACTTCGATGTCAGCACGGCCATCAAATTGCAACAAATTCCTCAGGAATTATTGTCTTTGCCGATCGACGTGACCAAGGGATCCATTTCCGCTTATGATGGCACGGTTTGGCTGATCATCAACAACAAGAATCTTTACAGTTATGACGGCCAAAAGCTTTCGGCTTTGGGACGCACGCAGGATTATTTCACCAGCATTGCCAGCGATGGCAATGGGTCGTTTATCCTTGGCGGCGCAGTCTCCAACATGAATTCGGATTCACCGACCCTGCCTTTGACCGCTAAGTTGGTCAAGGTGACTGAAGGCCAGATCAAGGCTGCGGCCGAAAACCGCAAGCTCAACACCATCAAAGGCACAACCAACAAAATCAGCTATTGGTCTTGGCTCGAACCGAATGACAGCCGCCACGACAATATCACTGATCCTAAGTTCACGGTCGGCGCCCAATCAGCTGTCGGCTTGAAAAAGGTTGACCTGTACGTCAATGGCATCAAGATCAAAAGCTGCGATGCCGGAAACACAAAAAAGAATTTCGTCTGCAGCGCTTCGATCTTCAGCAAGGCGTTTGTCTATGGCTCAGAAGTCAAACTCTCTGCCATTATCACGGATTCGAAAAACAAGACTGCCTCTGTGCCGGTGCAATCGATTTATTTTTACGATGCAACAGCCCACGCCAGCGCTACGCTGACTGAATCCGGAAGGACTTCGACCTATAAAGTTTCAGCTGAAGCTGAAGATGGGATAAAACAGATCGATATCTATTTGAACGGCAACATCAACAAGACTTGCCTGGAATCCCAAGCTTGCGAACTCCAAATCAATAAAAACGATTATGCCAAGGGCAGCGAATTGGCTGTGAATGCCCACGCCTTAGGCAAAAACGGACTGGACAATTGGACCAGCCTTGAGAACATCAAGGTCGATTCGACTGCTGCTCCGATAATCGCGAATAACCAAAAACTTTTTGCCTGGTTTTGGTCTGAGCCTTCGGATAATGTGCTCGGAGCCAACCAGAGCAAGCTGGTGCGCGCCCAGGCCATAGCCGCGGACGGGCTTTCAAGCATCCAAATCATAGCCAATGGACAAGTGAAGCAGATCTGCCGCTTTAATGGACAGACTTCGGCCCAAACGTGCGAGGCGACTTTGTTCGGCAATGATTATGCCAGCAATTCAAGCGTCCCGGTTTCAGTCAAAGCCATTGATTTGAACGGCAAAGAGATAAATGCCGAGACTCAATATCTTTTGGCCAGGCCTGACAACAAACAATCCTTTACTCTGGTCTCTTGGTTGAACATGAATCCGGAAAGCCTGAACATGGCCAGCTATGAAAAAAGGATTATCCATGCCGGCGGCGACAGCACCAATGGCGTAAAGAGAATCGAGATATTCGTGAATGGCAAAGTCCACGAGACCTGCGAATTCTATGACCGCAGCTCTTCGCACTCATGCGACACGCAGATCGTTGGCAACCTGCCGTATGCAAACATGGGATTCTTGGCCATCAATGCCAAGGTCACGGATTTATCCGGCAACATATCTTGGTCGCCGACCCAGATCATCAACATCACTGATGCCAAGTTCAGGCCAGCCAGTGAACTGAACACGACTTTGACGATCGATCCAGACGACCAGATCCTCAGGGCTGACCAAAGCAAGGACGTGACTGCCACGGCTTTTGCTGCCAAGGGCCTGAAAGAAGTGAACATCTATGTGAATGACACCCTTTGGCAGACCTGCAGCACCAACAACGCCAACCAGGAACGCGCTTGCAGCCTGAACGTATCAGGCCGCATGTACGGCAACGGCGCTGTTGTCACGCTGCGCGCCAATGCCATGGACAGCGAGGGCTTTATTGCCTGGTCTGAACCCAAGACATTCACCATCCGCCAGACCGGAACTGATGCAAAGGAAGATTTGAGCTTGAGCATCCAAACCGCGCCTGATGAATTCAGCAACAAAACAATCGCTGTCACAGCTTATGCTGATGCTCCCCAAGGGATTGAACGCATAGAAGTTTCAGCTGACAGCCTGCCGATCGCCGCTTGCTACTTTGGCCGCGCTTATAACAAAGAATGCAGCGGCAAGCTGGACATCAGCAACAAAGCCCCAGGCACTGAAATACAGCTCAAAGCCAAGGCCATTGATGTTTACGGCAACATCAAAGAAACAACCAAAAAATACACAGTGAACTAAACAGACAAAAATCCCCGCTTCGGCGGGGATTTTGATTTGACGGGCTGGGGCCGCTGGCGCAAGGTATTGCCCATGCGAAGAATCGTGGCCTTAATCGCGCTCTTGGCCTTGGCCTGGCCTGGCTTAGGTTTAGCCCAAACCAGGCTGCAATGGACTGATTTATCAGCTAAAATCCCGGGCACTGTTTTAGACGAAAAATCGCATTTTCCTTTACTGTCTTTTTCTGCCAGCCGCGGAGACGAATGGCTGGCCGGCAACCCTAACCAGCTGTTCAAAGTCGATGCGCGCGGCAATGTGGCGGATCTGACGCCAGAGCTTTCCAAGCTTGGCTTCAAGAGCGTCCGCCAAATAGCAGTGGATGGCCAGCAGTGGCTCATAGTCGGGGACAGCGAATTATGGATGACCCAACCTGACTTGGCTGTTATTTATGATGGCATGTATTTTGAGGACGTGAGTTTTATTTTGGAACAGCTTTCGCCTGGTGAATGGATCGGACAGATTGCCGGCCGCCGCGGCTACTGGATAATCCCGACCGAAAAAAGTCTGTATCTCTGGTACTCGTCCATGCAAAGCGTGGCTTCCATTCCTTTGCCCGCGCAGTTCCAGGGCCACTTGGACACGCTTGAATTCCACTCAGTCAAAGATGCCTGGGTCGCTGAATATCTGGCGTTTGACCCAGGCAAGACAATCAAATACAGCTCAGCCCAATTCATACGCAAATTCTTTTTGTTTGACGGGCAAAAATTCAAAGACATTACCCGCCAATTCGCTGGCCTGGGCAATGACAGCGCCATTGCTTCCAATGGATCCTCGATCCTGGCTGTGGGCACAGTACGCGATCCAAAGAATAAGCTTGTATCAAAAGTTTTGGCGTTTGACGGCAAGAGAATTCAAGACGTTTCCAGGAATTGCGAGCTACCAGCTACGAGCTACGAAAAACAGATTGTCTGGACCGGAAAAAGCTGGGTGATTTTTGATGCACAAAAAAATATCGCCAAGTATGACAACAAGAGCCAGGTTTCCAGGCTGGCGAACCTAAAAGACAATTTTTTGAATGCTGGCTATGGCACGCAAGGCGCCATGCTCATGGTAGGCTACCGCAATACAGGAGGGATTTATCCTAGACTACTTCTTGTGACCGAAAAATAGCCCACCTCCGTGTCATTGCGAGGAGTTAGACGACGAAGCAATCTCACTGTAATGCAAGTGAGATTGCCACGCCTTCGGCTCGCAATGACAATTCAATTGTTACTCAATCGGTAGGGCTTCTTGCTCTTTGTAGTATGCCAATTCCTGGTCCAAAATTTCGGATGACAATGCCTGGCCTTTGTAAAAACACTGGTCTTCAAAGCGATTGACCTTGGCGTAAAGCTCTTCCTGCAATAAGGCGGGCAAGCCCTCGGCAATCAAGCGCAAAGATTCCATTTTGTCCTGGAAAGTTTCCATCAATCCTTTGCCTTCCTCAACTAAACTGTTGAGGTTCTTGGCATGCGCCTTCCAATAGTCCTCGCGGATGTGGTGCCGCACCTGCTCTATCTCGCTCCTCTCCTCTTCGCGGAACGACATGTCAAAATCATCATGGGCCAGCATCTCGCTCAAGGATTTACAGCCCGAATTGATGCGGAATCTTTCTATCAAGTGCGCGGTGGACTTGCGTACAGACTTCTCAACCTTATCCAATTCAATCAAAGCGCCTTCTTCTTCAAAAAAACGATTGAGCGCAAAACGGATGGGCCAAATCTCAATGGCCATGGCTTTGGCCAACAGCATCAAAGGCACGACATCCTCAACTTTTCCGTCATCATAATCCCTGACCATGGCCTCGGCTTTGGTTTTCGTGTCTTTATTCGCCAACCCAGACCACTCGGACAAAAAATCAACCAGCTTGGCTTTGTTGTTTAAATCCAAATACGCATCTTCCATGTGAGCAATTATAGCACAAATAAAAAAGCCGGAGTGAATTCCGGCTAAGGCCCTACCCTAGAAGTTTTATTCATCTTCCTGTGCATCGCATTACGAGCATCGCTCATTCCTTTCATATCTACGAACAGCCAGCCGGCGCGCCTCTGCATATCTGTAGCTGGGCTCGAGAAACGGAGCACATCC
>CAZPAP010000062.1:0-5730 GCA_964584725.1 uncultured Gammaproteobacteria bacterium | reverse complement strand
ACATGACGCTCAACAGCGCCACACTCAACGATTATCTTTTGCGCTATCCTAACTTGTACTTGGATACAGCTGGAATCCAAAACATGCAGAGTGCTTTGACCCAACCCAACTCTAATTGGGCAAGGCTTGCAGATCAATCCAACAACGGCAAAATATATGATGAGTGGAAAAAGTTTTTTGAAACATGGAACTCCCGTATTTTATTCGCCACAGATGCCGGTGGCGGCGCAAATAGTTTGGAGAGATGGCTTAATTATTCGGGCAACATAAGCAATCTTGCCGCAGGCGATGCTATCGGGCACTGGAGATCCCTCTTGTCCGGCGTGGATTCTAACTCCGCTAAAAATATTTTGAGCAGCAACTCCAGGACGCTATTCTTGAAAGAAAAGAAATCCGCTTACAGCTATTCGGTCGCATCAAATGGCGCGTGCTATCCCATCTCAGTCAGCTCCAATGCTTCTGTATCTGCTTTGACGTACAATGCGAGCACAAAAACTATTACCTTGACCGTCGCAGGCTCCAATGGAACTACAAGCAATGTCATAGTCACTGTGCCAATAGCAGTGGCAAAAGGGGCTTTCACAGCTTCTGTAGACGGTAAAAGCGCGGTCTCTCAATCAACTTCAAACACTGCCAACACCATAATCAGCTTAGATGTTTCAGGCGGCATAAGAACGGTCAGCCTCAAAGCGCTATAAATTGCCATCTTGCGCTTTACGATAAACTTGAAAAAATACCTGCATTAGGCTAATATTCTGTTTATTGTATATGAAAAACAGACCATATCTATTGATAGCCTTGATTGCGGTTATCGTAATTTTGTCAGCGGCGCTTTATTGGGTTGTCGCTTCCAAGCAGGCTGCTTTGCCGGCCCCTGTCCGCGACTTTGTGACTGACGTTGGTTCACGTCTAAGGATCAGCCCTCTGGTAGAAAATAATATTACCAATGAAAATCTGGAGCCAGCTCCGCCCACATCATCCAGGGCCGCGTTTGCTCGCTTGTCTGCATCAGGAATAAATAGAACTGGTTTGTTGGCGCGGCAAACGATTGTCCCGTCGAATTTGGGCAAAAACATCAAAGCAGACTTGAAAGTCTGCGGCATCGGCTCAAGCTGCAGCGGCGATGTGGGAAGCGCGTTTTGGGCACAAGAGGCCACGATCAATAATCAGGATTTGAAACGCGGCTTGACCTGGTCTGTGGATTCGAAAGAAGTAGATAGTGGTTTGCTGCAGATTTCCAATGCCCCTTTCGGCAGTGGCTGGCCAGTGGAAGCGTTCTACACGCAAAATGTCGCTCTCGGCACTTTTGTCTTTGATTTTAATTCCGTAGTCTTTTCTCAGACTGCGCCAAAACCGATCAGGAGAACCATCAGCATCATCGGTGCTAAGCCTGCTAACCCGAGTTATTACATCCGCGTCGTGCCCATAAAAAACGGGCAGGTGATCGGGGCGCCGACCAATGAGGTGAACGTAAAATTAGTGCCGCCGCCAGACGACTCGCAGCTAAAACTCTATTCGCCGCCGAAAATCTATTCCATAAAAATCAAACAATTCACTCCATTATTGTCCCCGGATAAAGGAGTGTGCTCGCATGCCATGATTTTGGAAACCGACTACATGTTTGGCAATACGCTTAAGAAGGCCGGCGACCGGATTTGCCCCGCACCATATAAAGGCATCGGAGAAAAAATTTGGTATGAACAGCTTTGGGATGCCATGTCCAGCGGCGTAGCCTGGGTGTCTAATGCATACAATGATCTGAAATCAGCAGTGGTTGATGCTGTGGGCAGCGTGGCTTGCGGCGGTGACAGCGATTGCAAAAAATTATTGAGCGCCGGTCTTGATATCGGATTGACTGCGCTCGGTGTACCGCCATCTATTCCGAATTTCGACCAGTTGGTCGACGGCGGGTTCGATTATTTGGCCAGCGAAATGTCTTCTGCTGCGGGCTGCCCGGATGCGGTGTGCAAGGACCTGGTCAAGAAGAGCCTTAGCCAAGCCCTAGAAAAGAAAAAGAACGTCAATCCGGGCTGCATGGATGCGGCGCAGGCGCATGATATGGGCATTGAACCGGTGTGTTTGCCGAACGGAGTAAAAGCGCACTGGGATCCGGCTGCCACTTATCGCGATGCTAATGCAGTCCTGGAAGTGACCAGGAACATGCTGGACGCGCCTAAGCAGGCGAACAGTTCCTATAGGATATTGATATCAAGCCAAGCCAAAAACAGCCAGGTTGTCGGCGGAAAGATAATCAATATCGAACCCTATAATAAAACCCTGGAAATAAAAGAGCCTTTGTCCGGAGAGATGTTCCAATATAAGACCATGCCTTTGCCCTTGCTTGAAAAAGGACAAAAAATCACCATACCCATATATTTCGCTGCCAAGGAATATTGGGTGCCAGGACATAAGGAACTGATGGGCGGCTGGTCCACTGTGACTTATAAAGATGGCTGGCCGCAGTATCAATATGATGATTGGTGGCTCTTCTATTATGGCGCAGACCTTACTTTGGACGCCAAGATCGATGGATGCCAGTATTACGGAGGCATCAATTGCAACATAAGCGAGGATATCAAGAATTATGCAATCCAGTATTAAGCCGCTCTTGAGCCAGACCTTGAGCATCCTCAAGTCCAATTGGCTGACCTTGGGCCAGATCGTGCTTTTGGCTTACATGCCCATGAATATTTTCATGGAATGGTACCAGGCCACGCATGGCGTCAATTCCATTGAGGATCTGTTGCCAATTTACCGCTTTGCCGGTGTTTATGAATTGCTTTTGGGTTCGTTCGCATATGTGCTGATCGTTTTCCTTACTTTGGCGGCCATGAAAAACGAGAAAGCAGGTTTTGGTGATATTTGGAAAAAGTTCACTGGCACTGCTTATGTCAGGGTCATCTGGACCAGGATCGTGGGCGGAGTTCTGACTAGTTTATTGTTCTTGTTGCTCATTGTGCCTGGCGTCATCTTCTCCATCTTTTGGATTTTTTCAGATGTGATCGCTGTGGTAGAACCGCTCGGCGGCTGGGTAGCACTCAAGAAAAGCAAAGAAATGGTTAAGGGCCGCTGGTGGAAGGTATTGTTGACTGTGTTTGTGGGTTTTGTCTGTACAGTCGTGCTCTCGAATGTTTTGAGCCTAGGCCTAAGCACTTTTGGAAGCAATTGGGCTTTTGGCATTGTCTCAAGCTTTATCACGGACCTAGGCGCGGCCTTGTTTGTGATTTATCTCACTCTAGCGTACAGTAATTTAATTACCAATTAGACCCATTCGTATATTCGTTCGTATTCGTAATTCGTACACATATTATGAAGATTTCAAAGATAGGTTGGGCATCATTAGCCGTTGTTTTAGCCTCGTTTGTCGTAGGCTGGTATTTTTATCCGCTTTTGCCCGAGCGCGTGGCTTCGCATTGGAATTCAATCGGACAAGTGAACGGTTATATGTCCAGGTTCTGGGGTGCGTTCTTAATGCCAATCATTTCGCTTGTTATGTATGGATTTTTCCTGCTCATACCCTTGATGGATCCCAAAAACGAGAATATCCAGAAGTTCCGCAAATATTTCGACATGTTCATCCTGATCCTGTTTTTGTTCATGTTCTATATTTTTGGTTTGACTTTGGCTTGGAACCTAGGGCATCAAATCAATCTCATCCAATACATGGCCCCGGCTTTTACCGTACTGTTCGTATTTATCGGTTATATGATGAGCAAGACAGAGATGAACTGGTCAATCGGCATCCGTACGCCTTGGACATTGAGCAGCGAGATTGTGTGGCGAAAAACGCACAAACTCGGCGCATGGCTGTTCGGCATGGCTGGAGTTTTGGCTTTAGGCGGAATGTTCTTGCCGAATCTGGCGATCTGGTTTGTCCTGGCGCCTATCTTGCTTGCCGCAGCTATTTCCATGATCTATTCGTATTTTGTGTTTAAGGCTGAGAAGCAAAAATCATGAAAAAATTCGATGTTGCTGTAATCGGCGGCGGGCCTGCGGGCTTGATGGCTGCCGGTTGTGCGGCCGAGCTTGGAGCTCGGGTGATTTTGCTTGAAAAAAATCCTGCTTGCGGACGCAAACTCTTGATGACCGGCAATGGCCGCTGCAATGTTACGCAAGACGAGAACAATATCCGTGAGCTGGTGAAAAAATACAAGAACGGTCCTTTTTTGTTTTCGGCTTTCAGCAAGTTCGGGCCAAGCGACATGCGCGAATTTTTATCGCGACTCAACATACAGACAAAGGTAGAGGAATTGGGGCGCGTGTTTCCGGCCAGCAACAAAGCAAATGACGTGTTGAATGCCATGCTTGGATATCTTGAACAAGGCAAGGTTGAAATCAAATATAACGCAAACGTCACAGGCTTTGAGGAGAAAGCAGGGGAGATCACTGCAGTAAAAATATCTGATGGAAAAATAGAGGCAAAGAAGTTTATTTTGTGTACTGGCGGATCAAGTTATCCATCAACCGGATCAGATGGTTCGGCTTATGTATGGTTGAAAAAACTTGGTCACACGATCGTAGAACCTTTGCCAGCCTTGGTCCCACTCAAAGTCAGCGACGCTTGGGTCAAAGAGCTCAAGGGCTTAGCACTGGAAAATGCAGCATTGAAACTGGAGGCTGATAAAAAAGTGATCGCCAAATCCCAAGGCGACATGCTGTTTACGCATTTTGGCGTGAGCGGCCCAGCTGTCTTGACTGTGAGCCGAGATGCAGTGTCAGCGCTCAAAGCCGGACAAGATGTGCGCTTAAACATAGATATTTTTCCGCAAAAGACTGCGCAAGACCTTGATCTGCAGATAAAGAATCTATTCCGCGAAAACGCCAGGCGCACGGCAGCCAATGCTTTGGCTACGATCATGACAGCTCGTTTGGCTCCAAAGATCCTGGAGCTGAGCGGTTTGTATGAAACGCGCCAATCAGGTCAGATCACGAAACAAGAGCGCGAACGCCTGGTGGCGTGCCTGAAGAACATCAATCTTCAGATTTCCGGTTCCATGGGTTTTGACGTGGCCATGGTCACATCCGGCGGCGTGGATGTGAAAGAAGTCGACCCCAAGACCATGCAATCTAAAATAATCCCGAATTTATATTTGGCTGGCGAGGTCTTGGATATTGACGGCCCCACTGGCGGATACAACCTGCAAGCATGCTGGAGCACAGGCCGCGCAGCAGGTTCATCTGTCATTGCGAGAAGCCTTCAAGGCGACGAAGCAATCTCACTGTAATGCAAGTGAGATTGCCACGCCTTCGGCTCGCAATGACACAATAGACAGATTAGAGGTTTTGCCATACTATACCTAGTGCGTCACCCTTGGGCGCAGATTTTACGTTATGCAAGATAAAATAACCATCAAAGGAGCGCGTGAACACAATCTCAAGAACATTAGTATTGAGATTCCGCGCAATAAGCTCGTGGTCTTCACTGGCTTGTCCGGTTCAGGCAAGTCTTCTTTGGCGTTTGATACTATTTTTGCCGAGGGCCAGCGCCGCTATGTAGAATCCTTGTCTGCGTATGCGCGTCAATTTTTGGGCCAGATGAAAAAACCTGATGTGGATGAAATAGAGGGTTTGTCGCCAGCCATATCGATTGACCAGAAAGCGCATAGCGCCAATCCGCGTTCAACGGTCGCGACCATCACCGAGATCTACGATTATCTGCGCGTTTTGTATGCGCGAATCGGACGGCCGCACTGCCCGATCGGCGGAGAGCCGATCAGGAAGATGACAGTG
>CAZPAP010000061.1:0-5751 GCA_964584725.1 uncultured Gammaproteobacteria bacterium | reverse complement strand
TAGAGCATCTCCATGGTAAGGAGAAGGTCACCGGTTCAATCCCGGTCAACGGCTCCATCCTCCTTCGCGTAAAGCTATGGGGGACTCTGGGTAGGTACCGAAGCGGTCAAACGGGGCAGACTGTAAATCTGCTGGCCCTGCGCCTTCCTAGGTTCGAATCCTAGCCTACCCACCAGAACAAAAACTCCCTTCGGGGAGTTTTTGTAATAACCAAATTCAAATTACCAATAACCAAGGAGGTTAGGATTCGAACAGGGAGACCTTTTTTTGTTTGCCAGATTTTTGGGCTCGGTCTAAGATGAGCCGTTGTTTGAACCTTCCAATAAGGATGGAGGTGGTGAGGCATGAGTCAGACTGCTGTAATCGGAGCCCAATGGGGAGACGAAGGCAAAGGCAAGCTCGTGGATGTCTTGGACGGGGAAGTGAATGTCAGGTTTGCCGGAGGCTCCAATGCCGGGCATACCTTGAAAGTGGATCACGATAAGTACGTGATCCACGCAGCGACCTCGGACATTATCCGGAGTGGGACCCACAACCTGATCGGCCGGTACGTGGCCTTGGACCTTGAGGCCCTCATACCTGAACTGGATATTGCGCACAAGCATCAATCCAAGGTCATGGTGGACATGATGGCCAGGGTCGTACTGCCTATCCACAAGCAGCTGGATGCAGCGCGCGAGCAAGCTTGCGGCAAAGACAAGATCGGGACCACGAATCGAGGAATAGGCCCGTGCTACGAAGATCTTGCGGCCCGCCGAGGGGTTGTTTTCTCAGACTTGGCCACCAGCGACTCGTTTGTCAAAGCCCTGAAGTATATGGGCTACTATGATGAGCGCTGTGCTCTTCTGCGTTACTATGGCGTTGAGCCCTGGTCAGTGGACAGGCTCGTGGAATGGACGAAGTTCAACAACTTCTCGTGGCTCGTATCCAATTTCGGCGGCAATACGCGGCGTTCATTGAATGCGAGCATTTCTTTGGGGCGCAGAGTGGTGTTTGAGGGCGCGCAAGGAGTGATGCTCTTTCTTCACTCTGGCACATACCCCTTTGCCACGTCATGCTTCGGCGGCCCAGACGGCATCCAAGTCTGTTTTGGCCAAGTAGAGCTCGACCGGATCCTGGGAGTAACCAAGGCCTATGCCACGCGAGTGGGAGCCGGGCCATTCCCAACTGAGATGTCGCGGGAAATGACAGACCTCATCCGCACCAAAGGCAATGAGTTCGGCTCTACCACAGGGCGCGAACGGCGCTGCGGTTGGCTGGATTTGGTGGCCCTGTGCTATGCCTGCAGATACGCAGGCCTGACCGAGCTGACTGTGACCAAACTGGACGTGCTCTCAGGCTTTGACAACCTCAATGTCTGCGTAGCCTATTCTGAAGATGAGTTTGGCGCGGAGATTTGGTCGGCCGAAGCTTCATACCTCGGTGCAGTACGCCCGATTTACAAGAATCTGGCTGGCTGGAAAGAGGATATCACGTCTTGTCGGCACGCTCGTGACCTCCCCGAGGCTGCTCGCCAATACCTTGATTTCGTGTCTAGCCAGGTCGGATTGCCCATCAAGCTTGTGAGCGTGGGTCCGAGCCGGCACCAGACTATCCGCTATCCTTTCTGACGCGACTCTCGCGTCTTTTTTATATCCTTTGTTCAACAATCGTACTCATTAAGCTATGCACAGGAGGGCTTTGAATTTTATCCCGACTAAACTATAATCCAAATTCAAACTAATAATTAACAAATATATATGCCCAATGCGTTCCAACAAGCGATCATGGAAAGAATGAAGGATATTCAAATCATAGAGAACTTCAGCGATCAAGAAATGAATATTTTTTATTCTTATGTCCGAATAAAAAAACAAACGCTTGAGGTGGATGGGAATAAATATGAAGCTTGGAGGATTTTACATAATCGCGCGCTTGGTCCAGGCAAAGGCGGAATCCGTTTCCATCCGGACGTAGTGGAGGATGAGGTCAAATCCCTGGCCTTGCTCATGAGCCTTAAAAACTCGCTGGCTGGTCTGCCCTATGGCGGAGCAAAAGGCGGCGTTGCTTTCAATCCAAAAGACAAGACTCCAGAGCAATTGGAAAGGGTCAGTCGCGCATTTATGCAGGCTTTTCATGATGTTGTGGGCCAGGATATTGATGTGCCTGCGCCGGATGTCTACACCAATGGCCAGATCATGGCTTGGATGTTGGACGAGTATGAAAAGATCAAAGGCCATCACGAGCCAGGCATGATTACAGGCAAGCCTTTGGAACTGGGAGGCATTGCTTTGCGCAGCGACGCAACCGCAAAAGGCGGGTTCATTGTCGCAAAATCATACATCGAGAAAATGGGATTAGCCCCGACCGGCCTCAAGGTCGCTGTCCAAGGTTTTGGCAACGCAGGTTCATATCTCGCGAGCATGCTTCACGATGCCGGGCATAAGGTCATTGCAGTCAGCGACAGCAAGGGCGGCGTAACCTCGGCTGAGGGCTTGGATATCAAAGCTCTGATGCAAGAGAAATCATCAGGCAAACAAGTCCAAGACTGCGGCCAAGGCATGCCTATCACCAATGAACAAATTCTTGAAGTGGAATGTGATGTTCTGGTTTTGGCTGCATTGGAAAATCAGATCACCCAGGTTAATGCGGATAAGGTCAAAGCCAAGGTCATCTTGGAATTGGCTAATGGGCCAGTCTCAGCCGAGGCTGACAAGGTCTTGTTTGCCAAGGGCGTGAACATCATCCCAGACATCTTGGCCAACTCAGGCGGCGTAACCGTCAGCTATTTTGAGTGGGCTCAGAATCGGACCGGCAATATCTTGGACGAAAACTATTTGGCTACGAAACTGGAGCAAATGATGCTGGAGGCCTGGACCAAGGTTTACGATAAATTCATGGAAAAAGGCCAAAAAGTAGATTTAAGGACCTGTGCGTATATCTTGGCCATGCGCCGCATTTTAGCGGCTGAGAAAGCCAGGGGAGGCCTGAATAGGTAGAGATTTGACGTAAAACCGGTCCTGGGCTATATTAAGGCTCTGTAGGAGGGTTTAAAGGCTGGTCGACCCGCTTAATTAGTCGCCGAGCCTAGGTAGCTCAGCGGTAGAGCAACGGTTTTGTAAACCGTAGGTCGCGGGTTCAAACCCCGCCCTAGGCTCCACTCCATACACTTAATAAAAGTATGTCACAAGACAATTTGATTAAACTGGAATGCACGAACTGCAAGACAGTGAAATACCATTCATTTAAGAACAAGAAGACCTTGAAAGCAAGGCTTGAGCTTAAGAAATATTGCAATTCCTGCAAGGCTCATCAGTTGCACAAGGAAACCAAATAACAAAAATCCGGCTCTGCCGGATTTTTGAATTTCGAATATCCGCTGCGCTGAATTTCGAATATCGCTTTCGGATGGTTTGTGGCGACATTCGATATTCGACATTCGATATTCGTTGTAATATCATTCTTAGGAATATGCAACCCATCTATTCCCAGGCAGTCCAGCATGCCATGGAATTCGCAGCCATGAAGCACGAGGGCCAGTGGCGCAAGCATCCGTATCTGAACATCCCTTTCATATCCCACCCTGCTTCAGTCGGTCTGATGCTGGCCAGAGCCGGGTATGACGATGATGTCGTGGTCGCCGGCATTTTGCATGACGTGATCGAGGACTGCAAAGTCACGGCAGAACAGATGGCGGATCAGTTCGGCGAAAAAGTCGCCCAGCTCGTGGTGCAGGTCAGCCAGCCACAAAATATGACTTGGATGGAAAAAAAGGAGTTTTACCGCAAAACTTTGGACGTGGCCCAGCTTGAGGCTTTGGCCATTGCCGCGGCTGACCATACTTACAACATCCACACCTTGGTTGAGGGTATGACCATCAATCCGCGCATGCGCATGTCGTTTGAAGTGACCTTGGAAGACAGGCTCCAGCACGAAAAAATGTGCTATGAAATAATCAGCCGCAGATTGCCGGGTGATTTGGCGGACGAGTTGAGCAAAGCCGTAGCCAGCCTAGAGCAATTCGTCACCAGCTAGTATGTTAGAAGACAAGGGCTTTTTAACCGCATCGGATTATTACAAATTCCTCCAGTGCCCGCACTGGCCTTATTATGATCTGTACGCCACAGACGAGGAAAAAAAGCTCAAGCGCGAACTTACGCCAGGCGAGCAGAAAAGGCTGGAAAACGGCGTGACCAATGAGAAAGAGATCATCGATTCGATCAGGGACGCGCAAGAGGTTGTTGAAGCGCCCCAAACCAAAAACATACCCAAAGATTTCGCATCCACTCTGGAGCTGATGCGCAATGGTGTGCCTTTGATATACCAAGGCACGCTTATGGATGGCGACCATGCTGGCCGGCCTGATCTGCTCAAAAAAGTCCAAGGCCAAAGCGTTTTCGGCGATTGGTATTATGTGCCCATGGACATCAAGAGCTCGCACGAAGTGGAAAAATACCATCGTCTGCAGCTTATGTTCTATGCGGTTTTGCTGGAGAGCATCCAAGACAAGTTTCCGGGCCGCGGCTATATCGTCAACAAAGACGGGGAAATGGAAGTCGAGTTGGGCGAGAACGTGGCAGAGTTTGAGGAGATCACCAAAGAATTGGAAGCGATCCGGGCAGGCGAAAAACCAGAGCAAGTCCTGCGCAAGACCTGCAAGGAAACAGGTGTCTGGGGTGAAGTATGCCAGAAGTATGCAGAGTCCTTGAATGACATTGCTCTATTGTTCAACGTGGACGTCAACAAGCTCAAAGCTTTGCGCGAGCTTAAAGTCAGGACCATACAAGACGCGGCAGAAATGGATATCATGGATTTGGATGGCAAGGCGCCTGGGTTGAGGCTGCATGGCCTGGAAGTCGCCAAGCTCCAAGCCCAGTCATTGCTTAGGAGCCAGGTGATTGTGCGCGAACCCATTTTTTTGCCGGCTGCTGTCATGGAAATCCATTTTGATATTGAAAGCGATCCGCCGAATGATACTGATTATTTGTTCGGCTTGCTTATCCGCACGCCACGGGGCCAGGAGTACAAGGCTTTTGTAGCCAGGTCTTTGGAAGAAGAAGGCAAGATGTGGCACGAGTTTTTGGATTGGCTGGCCACGCTCAATCAACCCTACCAAGTCATGCACTATGCCTCGTTTGAACGCATACGCCTCAACGTTCTCAGGGCCAGATATGGCGGCAGCCCGCACCTTGATCTGTTCATGGAGCGCATGGTGGATCTGAAAAAGATTGCAACATCCTCGCTTGTGTTCCCTTTGTATTTTTACGGTTTGAAATACATCGCCAAGTTTTTGGGTTTTTCATGGCGCGGCAATGTCAAAGGCGGGGGACAGTCAGTGGATGTATTTGAAGAATATTTGCGGACAAAAAATGAAGATCTGCTCCAGCAGATCATTACATACAACGAAGATGATGTGCGGGCCACGGCAGTGCTCGCTGACTGGTGCCGGGCTTATGCTGGCACGCGTACAGCTTACGACAAGCCGTTCCCGTGGGAATCTGGAATACCATCGTCGTTCTGAGCATCCTGCACTAAAGGCGCTGCCCTCCACACCAGGGCGCGGCGCATTGTGTTTGCTGGTTTGGCTCCGCGCGTCCAAATCAAGGATCCAACAAGGCAGCACAAAGGAATCGCTAAGATAATTCCGAATAGGGAGGCAATGGGCAGGATCAGGGTCTGAGCTACCAAGTCCATGTTAAGCAAACGTAGCCAGTCTGTTTCAGCTGAAATTTGAGTTGCTATGGCAGGCAAAGCAAGGCCTAGGCTGGCCAG
>CAZPAP010000060.1:0-5995 GCA_964584725.1 uncultured Gammaproteobacteria bacterium | reverse complement strand
GTCATCCGGATGGGCGGCTACGACCAGTATGTTTTTAGGCATATTGTCTGTCTTTTATTACCATATCCCTCAAACAAGTTCAAGGGCTAGCCCAGGTCAAAGATTTTGTTGTCAGACCTGATGACTTGGCTTGTTTCAGGGCAAAAAGCGCCTAAGTATTTGCCATAACCAGCGCCTAAATCAATGTTGATGTAGCCCGGGAGCTTCACAGGCTCTGGGCTTAGGTGCGTATGGCCAGCCACCAGCGTGTATTTACCTAGATATTTTCGGTCTGTCGGGATGCGTTCAGGCCGCAAGAAGTAATTAGGTTCACCGAAAACCAGAGCAGTCGAGTCCATTTGTTCATCCGTGATCCCGGCATGAAGGGCTAGATAAGATCCAACAACCGCATAATCCTGCATGCGCGGGAGCAGATCCAGGTATCCCTTCAGGAACCCCGAAATAGCATCAACATTATCCTCGAGCAGTAAACGCTCTGCTTCAGGCGAAAATTCCTTGAGCGTTTCAAGCCCGCCGTACTTCAGCAGGAAATCCCGTCGCTGCAGTTCATGGCCAAGCAGATATTTTTCCCACACGTAATCATGGTTGCCTTTGATGAGAACGCAGTCATGGGCTTCGGCGAGCTGACGAAGCAAATCTATCGTGCGTTTTGTGCCTGAGTTCTTATCGAGGTAGTCGCCAAGAAAAATCAACCGATCCTGCGGCTGAGGTTTGATGAAGGCTAAAAGTTTTTCCAGTTCCGCGGAATTGCCATGGATGTCTCCGATAGTGTAGTTCATGGATACAGAAAGACATTTTCATCGTACCTGAAAAGCGTGATGCCCGGTATAAAGCCCACCTTTTTCGGTAGTGTGTCGTAGGACTGGGCGTAAAGCTCGACCTCATTGCCCATGCATTTGTCCGTCAATACTGAAGTGGTCGATAAGCGGGGATTGATTTCGAAAATATAAGCTTTGCCTTTCCAGATCTTGAGTTGGACATTGCATGGCCCCATGGGCTTTAGTTTTTCCACGATTTCTTTGCAGGCTTTTGTTATCGCAGGGTGACCTTGGGAAACAGCGGCTTTGGTAATCCCGGTTTTTTGGATTATCTTTTTGGGCGCGATGCCTTGGAGTTGGTTGCGATTGTTCACGATCAAGGAAACAGTGTACTCATCGCCAGGGATGTAGGGCTGGACCAGCAGATCATTGAATTTTTTATTGTAAAGCGCCAAATATCCAGAGAGTTGTTTTTTATCCTTGACCGTGTGCACGCCTCTTGAGCCGCGCCCGAAAATGGGCTTGATGATGGCCGGATATCTGACTTGGCTTGGGCTGCGGAAAGTCTTGATGGACGAAATCCCGAGTTTCTCAAGCGCCACCATGAGATTTTTTTTGTTTAGGCAAAGCCGGGTGAAGCTGGCGCTGGGCATCACAGCCATTAAGCCAGGGATTTTTTCGCACAGCTGCCTGACCGGCAAAAGCTCCTCATCCGCACCAGGCACGATGCACTGGATGCGCCACTGGCGGATCAAGGCACCAAGTTTATTTATGTATTTGGGGTCGCTGCCGAAGGGCACGACCCTGAAGGGCAAACCTAGATGCGGGGCAGGGGAATTGGGGCTGGCATCAACCAGAAAGACTTTGTATTTTTTCCGCATTTTCTTCGCCAAGTACAGCGGGCCGCTGCCGCCGGCACAAGTGAAAAGTATTCGGTTTATTTTTTTCATATTTTTTCATTTGATTCTTTGTCCACCATTTCCCAGGCCAAAGGAGTCGCATATTCGATGTCTTGCGTGGCTGACTTCCCAAGCACATCGTCCAGGAATTTGGGGTGCAAGCCATTGCCCGGGCGGATCGAGCGCACATTCTCGTTCGTGAATTTTTCACCTTTCTTGATGTCTTTGGTCACGAAAAGAGAACGCCTGAAGATGATGTTTTCGGATTCTTTCTTATCCGGTGTGTATGATGGAACGCCTCTGGCTGATTCGACTTCGCGGATAACCTTCACCAAGTCTTTCATTTCTTCTGGTTCAAGCGAGAAGGCAGCATCCGGTCCGCCGTCAGTCCTGCGCAAGGTCAGATGTTTTTCTATGATGAAAGCACCGAAGGCGACTCCGGCAATGGCTGCCGTTGTTCCGAGCGAGTGGTCAGACAAGCCGGGTATAGAATCAAAGCGTTCTGCTATGTCCGGAATGGTGGCCAGATTCATCTGATCGAGCGTGGCCGGATAAGAGCTGACGCAATGCAGAATTGAGACGCTGGGGGAGCCGGCCTGCTTCAAAGTCTCTAACGCGAGCCTGATATCCTCTTCGGTCGATAAGCCGCGCGACATGATGACTGGCTTTTTTGTCTGTCCGATTTTGCGCAACAAGCCGATGTCACCGGTCTCGAACGAAGCTATTTTATACAAAGGGACATCCAGGCTTTCCAAAAAATCTACAGCCGTAGGGTCAAAAGGCGTAGAGAAAAACAGGACGCCGCGCGATTCGCAATATTCTTTCATCTTCGGCTGCCATTCCCAGGGCGTGACGACTTTTTGATAAAGGCTGAATAAGGTCTGGCCTGCCCAAGCATCATTGACTTTGACTTGAAAATATTCTTTGTCAGAATCCAGCGTAATAGTTTCGGGCTTGAAGGTTTGGGTCTTTATGGCATCAACTCCGGCATCAATGGCAGCGTCGATCAGGGCCATGACGCGCTCAAAACTTTGGTTATGGTTGCCCGAAAGCTCAGCAATAATAAACGCGGGCGAGCCAGGGCCGATAAGCCTGTCGCCTTTGGGCGTTTTGATTAGCATGGGCTGGGGCATATCTCTTAGTGAATTCTCTAATCTTAGCCCAAAACAAGGCAAAAAGCAAGCACTTGTCCTAAGCCCAAAAAAAGGCTATAGTCGCATATAAATATCAAGCCTTATTGTTTATGAATCTCTGCATTATCCAGGCTCGCATGGGCTCGACCCGCTTGCCTAATAAAGTCCTCATGTCGGCCAAGGACAATATGACCATGCTTGAATACGAAATCAAGCGCGTCCAACTGGCTAAAAAAATCCACAAGATCGTCATTGCCACGACAGATATGCCGGGCGACGACCAGATCCAGGAGCTGTGCACGAAAATCGGAGCAGATTGTTTCCGCGGATCAGAAGACGATGTGCTGGAGCGTTATGCCAAATGCGCTGAAAAATATCCGGGCTATGAGAACATCATCCGGCTGACAGGGGATTGCCCGCTGATCGATCCAGCAGAAATAGACAAGACCATCGGATATTTCGAAGCGAACGATTTGGATTTCGCGAGCAACTGCGAGGCGAACAACGAGACTTTGCCGGACGGCATGGATACTGAGATTTTTTCCAGGAAAGCTTTAGAGCAGGCTGCGCGCGATGCGAAACTCAAATCAGAACGTGAGCATGTGACGCTTTACATCAGGAACAGCCCGGATTTCCGGAAAGGCTATGTGAAGGCAAACGAGGATTTTTCGCATTTCAGGCTCACGCTCGATGAGCAGGCTGACTATGAAGTCATAAAATTCGTGATCGAAAACACGGATCTGAACGACGGTTATCTGAAGTTCATTTCTGTGCTGACGAAAAATCCGGAAGTAATGGAAAAAAATATCAAGATCAAGCGCAATCAAGGCCTGGTGAAATCACTGAGTACTGTCGGTATCGTCCAGTGAGTCGATCATGTTTTTGATGTCAGCCAAAGCTTCGGGGTTGGTCAAAGTCGTGATGTCTGAATTTTCCTCTTTCGTCAGGAGCGCGCGCAGCAGACGACGGATGATTTTTCCGCTGCGCGTCTTGGGCAGGTCTGAGACGAAAAAGATTTTTTTAGGTTTGGCCACAGGGCTCAGGGATGCGCCGACATGGGCTTTGAGCACCACGACCAGCTCCTCGTCCGAAACAGCGCCGGTGTGGGGTATCACAAAGGCAATGATTTTTTGCCCGGCGATTTCGTCGGGTATGCCCACGACCGCAGCCTCGACTACGGACGGGTGTTGGCCGAGTGACGCCTCGATTTCGGCATTGCTCAGGTTGTGTCCGGAAACGATCAGCATGTCGTCTGCGCGACCCAAGATCCAAAAATGTCCGTCAGCATCTTGCTTGGCGCGGTCATGCGTAAAATAACTGCCGGTTATCTGTTTCCAATATGTTTCCAGATAGCGCTCCTCATCATGCCAGATGCCGCGGAGCATGGAGGGCCACGGCTGGTTGATGACCAAGAAACCGGCTTGATCTTGGCCAAGCGCCTGACCGGCTTGGTCCACCACTTTGATATCCACGCCCGGCAGCGGCTGGGTCGCAGCACCAGGCTTTTGGTCAAGGGAACACGGCGGAGCGATCATGATCATGCCTGTTTCGGTCTGCCACCAAGTGTCCATTATCGGGCAATGATCATTGCCGACTTTATTTTTGTACCATTGCCAAGCCTCAGGGTTGATTGGTTCGCCCACGCTGCCCAAGAGCCTTAGATGTGACAGATCATGTTTTTGGGGCAAATCAAAGCCTGATTTCATGAACGAGCGGATGGCGGTCGGAGCAGTATAAAAAATAGTGATCTTATGCTTTGCGCACAAACTCCAGACCCGATCCGGATCAGGCCAGTCCAGTGCGCCTTCATATAAAAATATTGTCGCGCCATTGGCCAAGGGCCCGTAAACGACATATGAATGCCCGGTGATCCAGCCGATGTCAGCTGTGCACCAATAGATGTCCGTTGCTTGGGGTTGGAAAACCTGCTGGAAAGACGAGGTTACGCCCACCAGATATCCGGCCGTGGTATGGACAATGCCTTTGGGCTTGCCAGTGGTGCCCGAAGTATGGAGGATGAAAAAAATGTCCTCAGAGTCCATGGCAACAGGTTCGGCGATTTCGCTCGCTTTGCTCATTTCCTCGTGCCACCAAAGGTCACGCCCTTGTTCCATGCAGATGTTTGACCCGGTGCGGTCGACCACGAGCACGTGCTTTACGGTCGCGCAGGTTTTTAGAGCTTTGTCGACGTTTTCTTTGAGGGGCAATATTTTTCCTCTGCGATATGCCGCATCGCAAGTGATGATGCAGCAGCTCTCGGCATCGCTCACGCGCGTGGCCAAAGCATCTGCGCCAAATCCGCCGAAGACAACGCTATGGATCGCACCGATCCTGGCGCAGGCCAGCATAGCAATGACAGCCTCGGGCACGAGCCCCATGTAAATAGTGACCCGGTCGCCTTTGCTTACGCCTAAAGAACGCAGGACATTAGCGCAGCGTTGGACATCTGCGGAAAGTTTTTCATAAGTCCAGCTCAAGGCCTCTCCTTGTTCGCTTTCCCAGATGATGGCTGTTTTTTTATGCAGACCTGCCTCCAGATGGCGGTCCAGGCAATTCGCAGACACATTCAATTGTCCGCCTACAAACCAGCTGGCATGCGGCATTTCGCCGCTGACCAACTGTTCCCAAGGCCGCATCCACTGTACGGATTCTGCAGCCGAGGCCCAATACAAGGCAGATTTATCATCAATCAACATAGGGTAAGTCAACTTACGAAGTTTAAGATCTGTTTGGCTCTGTTCGCCCAAGTGAAGGCTTGGACTTTTTGGCGCGCGTTTGAGGCTTTAGCTGCTGAACCGGCCGCATCTCCCAGGGCTAGTGTAAGCGCCTGGACCAGGGCACTTGAATTTTCTGCTTCAAAAAAATATGCGCTGTTTTCGTCCACGATTTCCCTGACCGAAGGCAAGTCGCTGGTCACTATCGGAGTCCCGGAAGCCATGTATTCAAAAAGTTTGAGAGGGGACATTTCGTATGCATAGTGATGCGAATTGGGGAAAGGCATGGCCAGCACGTCGGCTGATCTATAATATAGCGCCAGAGTCGGGCGATCCACGGATTTGAGGCACTGCGTCGTAGGGCTTGGTTCGCGGCCTTCCACTTTGTAGAAATCCCGGGTCGTGCAGCCTACCATGTTGCAGGCGAGGTCAGGGATTTTTATGGCCATTTCGGCTAGAGCGTTGTCCCATTGGCTCAGGCCTTTGCCTTT
>CAZPAP010000059.1:0-6381 GCA_964584725.1 uncultured Gammaproteobacteria bacterium | reverse complement strand
TTCAGGTTTCTAAGCCTTCTATTGCTGTCAGTGATTTCATGCCCCGGGGATTAGTGACCCGAACGTTCCCGGGCGGCTTGCCCAAGACTATGGCGATATCAGAGAATGACAACTGGTCAATCAACCTCAAGGCAGGTACATCGCGATAATCTTCTTTTAAGCGTTCAAGCTGCTGAAGGATCAATGACATTTCTGACCTGGCTTCCATGATCTCTTTGCCTCGGCCTAGGTCATCTAACAAAGTAGACGCAAATTCCGCCTGTTCTGTTACAGAATCCAGACTAGTTGCTTTTTCCGAGTCCCGATAAAAATCAGCTATTTGGTTCCTGCAGATCTTGTAGAGTAGGGCCCTGATATTCGTGACTGGCTTAGGTTGCTGCAAATATTGCCATAACTTAGTGAAAACCTCTGCTGTCACATCCTGAGCATCTTCTTGTTTAGGCAGCTTCAAAATCGCGAATCTATAAATAGATGACACGTAATTATCGTAAATTTTAGCAAAAGCTTCCGGGTCCTTCTTGACCTTAAGCCGGTATAATAAATATCGGTCTATTAGTTGGCTCATTTTGCTTAGTTTAAGTCAGGCTATATCTCCTCCACCTCCCATTTAAGTAGGTCTAGATTGCCAGAAAAACCCATAAATAACAATGCCCTTAGCTCTTTTTTTGACCATACTTGACGTTTTTGCCGTTTATGTCTAATCTATTCTAGACATAACTATGGAAAACTCTGCTATAAGATTAAGCATTTCTCAGGCCGCGCGCCTTTTTGGCATATCTGACCGCACTCTGCGCCGGGCCATCAGCGCGAATCAGATAAGGTACGTAATCGTCAAAAATCGGTATCAGCTTAACTTTGAGTCTGTCCTGCTTTGGTCTCAGACCAAGCCAAAAGTTTTGAATAAGCTGGAAAAGCAAGGCATAGGCCAGTGGGTGGAAAAATGGAAAATAAAAAATCCAAAGTACTCGCCTCGCCCGCCACAAACCGAATAATCTATAGAATCGATTTGTAGATCTTCTCGAGTTTATCGAGATGGTCGTTCCAATTGAATTTTTTGACAGATTCTCCAGCAGCGCGGCCCATGGCCAGCCTTTCGCCTTGATACATGTTTTCCATTTTCGAAAGCCCTGCCACCCAAGATTCGACCTGGCCCGGCTCGGCCAAAAAACCAGTCTTGGCATCATCAACCATTTCCGGAATGCCGCCGATCCTGGAAGCGATCACCGGCAGATTCATGGCCATGGCCTCCAAGACCGTGAGCGGCGCATTCTCATACCAGACAGAGGGGATGAGCATGGCCTTGGCATTCACCCGAATATTTTCCAGATCCTTGCCTGTCTTGAATCCCAAGAACTCAATGCGGCCCGGAGCTATTTCGCGCGCCAAAGTTTCCAGCCTGATTTTTTCAGGGCCAGAGCCTATGATCTGAATTTTGATGTCTTTCAACAGAGCTGCTGCGCGAATGATTGTTTCAACGCCTTTTTCAGGATACAGCCGACCGACAAAAATATAAGGTCCGCTTTCATTCCCCAGCGCCTTGACCGGATTTTCGTCGGCTGGATTAGGCACATACTGGAACTTGCCGGGCGGCTCGCCCCATTCGACCATCTTGTCCATCAAAAAGCGCGAAGGCGAAATGAATGTTGAGATTGTTTTTTCGTATGACTGGGAAACTTTGGTCATGCCCATTTCCAAAGCGCCCAAAATGTTCGGCGCTATTCCGGAAAATAAGCACTGATGCGCAATCGCCTGATAATACTTTCCGCCTTTGCATCTTTCGCAGACTTGGCCTTGCGTGAACATCTTATAGTTAGGACAGGCCAGCTTATAATCATGCAGAGTCTGGACAGCGGGCACTTGCTTTTGCCTGATCACTTTGAGGATGCTGCTGGATAAATGATGATAGATATTGTGCAGATGGACCACATCTGGCTTGACCTCGTCTATCATCCTGGAGAGCGAATCCGCAGCTTCCTTGTTCCAGATGAAATTTTTGGCCTTGATCGCATCCTTTACCATGCCCTCGCGTTTGTCATAAGCATAGCGCTCAATAAAATACTGGCTGTCAGGCGATGGGCGATTGCCTTCGCTTTTGGTTGAGAAGATGTGCACTTCATGACCCCTGGCCTGCAATTTTTCCATCAAAGCCGGAATATAGAATTCCGGGCCTCCCCTGTAATCGAAAAATTTATTGATCTGCAGGATTCTCATACATGGAAGATGGTTGATGTCTTAATGGCCTCGGCCGAAAAAGGCGCCGGCAAATCCCCTTGTCCCAACATTTTTCTGTAAAGCCCGGCATAGGCCTGGGCCATTTTTTCTTCGGAAAACTCATTCCACTTTTCTTTCATGGCAATGGCATTGGCTTTGGCCACAAAATACATCGGCTTGTTCAGCACCTCGGCCAGCGCTTGTTGCAGACCCTCCTCGCTGTTCGGTTTCACGAAAAGGACTTCGTCCTGATCAAACAGTTCTTTCAGCGGCTCTATGTCCGAAGCTACAATCGGCAAGCCAGCGACCGCAGCCTCAATCACTGCGAGGCCTAACCCTTCCCACAAAGAGGGGAAGACAAAGATATCGTATTCAGCATACAAGTCAGCTGTGCTCACATTGCCTAAAAACCTGACCCTGGCCTCTAGGCCAAGCTGGACGACTAAGCTCTCAAGCGCCGGGCGCAAGCTGCCATTGCCGGCAATATCCAATTTCCAAGGGCGTTTGATGTTGGCCAAAGCGCGCAAGAGCAGGCTTGGATTTTTCTGTTCTTCCAGCCGTCCGACGAACAAGATGCGCGGCACGTCATGGAATGGGCTGGGCGGCCTTTTCTTGATCTTGGACAGATCAATGCCATTGTAAATGACTTTTATCTTTTCCTTTTTTATCCAGTAGTCGCGCACCATGTGTTTTTTGACTTGATTGGAAACCGCTACATACACATCGCTCAAACCGGAAAGCAAAATCAAGCTGATGCGTCCCAAAATTCCATAATCGCAAAAGACATTATGCTCGGTCGTGATGACTTTTTCTGCTCCAGCGAACTTGGCTGCCAACCTGCCCCAAGTATCTGAAGCGAAAAGATGGGTATGTACGATCTGCGGCTTAAGATTCTTAAGGATGTTGATCAGTTCAAAAAATATCCTGATCCTGCCGTGGCCAGGTGCGCGCTCAAGCCTGATGTAATTTATGCCTTTGCTTTTGATCCTTGCCTCAAGCGCGCCGCCACCCACAACGCTCAGCATCATGGTTTCAAACCCGATCTCCGGCAGTTTCTCGGCCAAATTCATGGCCACGACTTCTGCGCCGCCCACCAAAAAAGTCGGGAGCATCTGCAAGACCATGGGCAGCCCGGACGAGGGGAAGAGCTCCAAGAGCCAGGCCCTGGAGAAATATTCAGGCAAAAAACCTGCAGCCAGCCCATCCAGCCAATCCGTCAGATGGAAATATTTTTCTTTTTTAAGGCCCTTGTTGCCCGCGATGATGCCTAGGTTCATGGTCTTGAAAATCCTCAGTCGGCTGCTGGCTGCGATGGCTCTGAATTTTTCCAGGTTTTCTTTTTTTGATTCGATCTTCACGAACAGCCTGCCATTGTCTTTGATCTTGCTTTTCACTCCATCTAAATTCGATTGATCAAGGCCAGGAACGACCAATGCATCAAAAGCCTTGTCTGGAAGCTGCTCGAAATTGCCGATCAAACCGTTGAGTTCCAAGCCCGCTGCCGCAGCGATTTCCTTTGCCTGTCCAAGTTCTGCATCTGAATCAAAGGTCGCGGTCACGTGCATGCCTAAAGCCAAAAAGGGAAGTGCGAGCTGAGGATCCGTATTGCACAAAACAGCGATACTGTATGCCTCAGTGCCTGATTCCCAATGTTGCAAGGCGCTTTGCACATAAAAATCCAACTCGCGCAGGCCACCGAGCCGACGGTAGTGATTGCTTAGGGAGTGATAAGGTTGAGTTGGACGCATAATTAGACGATAGCTTTTAGACAATAGCGAGTAGCAAGTAGGAAGTAGCAGTATGTCGGATTCTAGATTCTAACTTCCAACTTCTAACTTCTCTGTTTCAAAAATCTTAAGCGCAGCAAACAGGATGCCGATGGGCAGCCACAGATGCGCTGTCCAATAAGCTGTATTGAAGAACTGGTAAATGACAGCGCCCGCGGCACTGGCCGCCAAAATCACGCACACGATCCTGGCCGTATCTTGCATGGGCCTGATCTTGGAGAGCGCGAGCCAAAAACTTTCCAGCAGCACAAAGGCATAGGCGACCAGGCCTAACGTACCTGTCTCAGTCATCAATTTTTGCGCAAACCCGTGCGCATCAAGCGGGTCGCCGAATTCCTGGGCAAAAACCCGCGCATTGCCCACGCGCCAAATGAAAGTGCCGGCACCGCCGCCGATTATGGGATGTTCCAAAAAAGAATAATAAGCGATTTCAGTCAGCATCAAGCGCGTCGCATTGGAATCCTGTGCTGTGCGCGAAAAACTGAAATACAATTGGAAGATGGCCAGCGGCATTATGATCAAAACCAAAGTCGCGATTTCAAAAGCATATTGTTTTACTTTGTGCCGCCAGAGCGTGAGCATCAAAAATACGATCTGGATCAAAAGCACGATCCAAGCTGTACGCGCCAAAGTGAGCAATGCGACCAAAGCCTGGAGTGCGGCTGCGCCATACAGAAGATGCCGCGTGCGTGATTTTTTCGCCAAATAGGCCAAAGCCAATGTGCTTGGCGCAGTGAACAATAAAGTCTCGGCCAGCAGATTGTGGTTGTCGCCGAACAGATTCAATCCAAACAAAGGTATGGGGTGCGCCCGTCTGATTGTCTGATTCGCGAATTCAAGGCTGACCAAAGACAACAATCCATCTACAGATGCAAGCAGGCCGACAGTCGTAAGGACGCCTAGCACTGCCTTTAGTCGCCTCAAAGACCTGATTAAATTTGCCGGCAAAGCAATGAATGCCACATAGCAAAAAAGTATGGGTCGTAAAATGAACTTAAAAACCATGATCGGGTCTGGTCCATATGAACTAAAAACCGAAATCACATGAGCTGCGACCAACCCCAAATACGAACGCCAAATCGGCAATTGCGGCTTCCAATTCACATCCCTGCGCTTGAACCAAAGTATAAAAACTTTTATTGCCCACGCCCCTATCACCAGGATTAAAAAGATTTCTCCCAAGAAAAGATCAATAGAACCGGCAAATGCCCTTTCAGAAATGTCCGCCGACCCTACTGGCACAGATACGGTCAAGCCCAGCAAGCAGGCCAAAAAAATCGCTACATATAGGAAAAAATACGTGTAGCGATAAGCTAAAATCATGCCTAAAATCGCGCAACCCAGCAAAACAGGCCCAAAAGGCAAGCCAAAAGCAACTAAAACAGAACCAATAAACAAGACCAAAAACACTCCCCAAGAAAGCAGGGGCAAGCTCCTGATTTTTTCGCTCAACCAAGGCGTTTTTAAGGTTTTAACGCTTTCCTCCATTGTTCTAAAATCATACCATGAGTCAGCCTTGGTAAAAAAGTGCATAAACTACTTAAAAAAATGCTATAGTTTTTCAGGGGCTACCCCTTGACAAAAGGGGCAATTTACTGATAAGAAACCTTTACTACAGATGAAGGAGCGATCCTTCGACAACTCAACTCAGGAGGTTGTGAGATGCGACGACAGAATGCAGTCCGTTTTTTGCTGTTGGGCGGGATCGTTCTTGCGGGATCGATCGACACCGGATGCCAAGGGAACTACGACCACAAGGAGCAGTACGACAAGGTACAGCAGGCACTGTCCTGCGCACCGGGTGTTCTCACCCACGGGTGCACCTACGAGCAGCAGAACGAGACCTGCTATTTCGACGGCAAGCCCCTCGTCTGCGCGAACTGCATCTGGTGGGACCAGAAAGCTCTGAGCCAGAGCGGCGGAAAGATCCCCGACAATTCCAAGTGCCAGCCCAGCGAAGCTGGTGTTGGTGGAACGTCCGCGGGCGGGGCTGGTGGCAACCAAGACGCCTCGGCCGGCTCTGGCGGCACGTCTGTCGGAGGAACGGGCGGAACCTCAACCGGAGGCACGGGTGGTACCGACCAGGATGCGGCAGCTGGAAGCGCAGGGACCTCGACCGGAGGAACCGGAGGAACCCAATGCTACTGCACGCCTGGAGCCAAGTTCGGTCCGTGCGAAGGTGATGGCTGGCAGTACTGCCTTACGGACTGCATCAACCTGACCGCTTGCCTCCACACTGGAGCAGGAGGTTCGGGCGGCAGTTCAACCGGCGGCGCAGGAGGCACATCGACTGGCGGCACGGCTGGAACAGGCGGGACCTCGACCGGAGGAACGGCTGGAACAGCTGGCGTGGCTGGAAGCGCAGGAAGCTCGACCGGAGGAA
>CAZPAP010000058.1:0-6403 GCA_964584725.1 uncultured Gammaproteobacteria bacterium | reverse complement strand
ACCAGTTTGACGATATCTTCCAAATATTGCCTAAACCGCGCTAAAAGGATATTATTGAGCCCGTAAATCAAATAGTCACGGAGAGGTACCCAAGAGGCTGAAGGGGGGAGATTGCTAATCTCCTAGGGGGTCACAAGCCCCGCGAGGGTTCGAATCCCTCTCTCTCCGCCAGAGCAGAATCGCCGAAAGGCGATTTTTGCGTATTAAAAAACCGGACTTATTTGTCCGGGATGAGTCGTTCCTCGCGGAACTTGGAGATATCCACGCCGAGCTTGTCTGGCCCGAAGCCGTGAGGAAAAAAGTCCTTGAGCGTAGCCAGGGCAATCTTGTCCTTTTTGGTCGTGGAGAGAATGAAGATGATTTCATTGCCAGAGATGATCTGGGCTTCGTGAAGCATCTGGCAACAAGCGCCGCATGGCTCGGTGACCTCTGTGGTATTGGAGTCCTTGCCCTGGCCAATGATGGCCAGATACTTGAACTTGCGGTGGCCATGGGCATAGGCGTGGAGAATGGCCCCACGCTCAGCACAGATGGTGGAGCCCGAGGCCGCGTTGGCCACATTCACTCCGCAAAAGACTTTGCCCTCTGGCGTGGCCAAAGCCGCTCCAACGGAAAAGCCGGAATACGGATCATAGGCATAGCGCAGAGCCTGCGCAGCCTTGGTCAGCGCCTTGATCTGAAGATCGTTCAGATCCTGGTATTCAATCTCGTGCATGCTGACGCTCCTTTGTCTGGGTTTGATGTGCTGTGCGAGGATAGCTCAAGCTGCAATTTCTGTAAATACCCTCACCTCCCTAGCCAGTTGCGTACTGACCTTATTTCATATAATATTTGGCCAACAAAGTTTTAGGTCTAAACAAGGAGGAAGACATGTGGCTCTTTGACACAATCGCGAACCTGTTCCGCTCCAAAAAACCGAGGCCACATCTGACCTCATTCACCGGACGCATTCAAGGCCCTAGTTGGGTAAAACAAGTGGCCTGCGACCATGGCACTACTGAGCACCTGCTCACAGTCATGGTCTTGGGCGTGAAATGCGAACTTAGGAGTTCGCCCATGTGCGCCAAGTGCACGGAGGAGTACTTGCACAAAAACAGCACCCTGTGCGCTGTCTGCAAGCAGCCCATCTACCCGGGCAAGCCCATTGGCTATGGCCTCGGAGGTAAGGCTAACCATGCTTTCGCACACTCAAGCTGCACTGGCGCGGCCATGTATTGCGGGCACTGGGGCGAAGGCCGGCCAGTCTACGCGAAAGAATCCCAACCTTCGGCGTAAGGGGGTAGACCATGCTTTTCGAACTCGAAAACCAGGATGTACCGACTCGCTACAAATTTGAATTCAACTCTGATCTAGCCTTCTTCAAGTTTGCTTTTGAGCCCAAGGCCGCAGAATGGCTCGGCCAACAGCTCTTGAACGGCCACCCTCAGATCAAATATCTGCAGGACCTGCTCGATACGTCTCCTTTTGCGAGCGACATGCAACGACCCTGGGGTTATGGTTCTGTCCTTGAATACACAGGCTCTTACCTCGGCTGGCTGTCTTGTGGTGTGATTCTGCCGCTAGCCATTCCAGCGCTTCGGTGCAAAGAGGACAGGAAGCCTGACCATAAGCGCTTGTCAGATATCTCTGTTAGCCTGTGGTTAGTCTTTGATCTGCTGAATAGCTCAGCTTGCCCCACGCGAGCCATGAGCAAGCAGATGACGGCTTTCAACCTATGTACCAAGCCTGGTGCGGCCAGCATCTTTGCCACTCTCTCGCCTTGGGGAACAAGCCGGCTTGATCAATTGTATCAGAATGACCTGGACCAGATCGAGCATGCCATGCGCAGTGCATTCAACCGGATGGACCCCCAGCTGAATAAGCTGGAGAGGTTCAACGTGATGTTGCAGGAAAAGGGCTTCATCTACCTGGAAGTACCGGGCGATGCCTGCGGCTTGGGCACGGGCTTTAACCAAAGCAACAACAATGGCCGCACCCTGACTCCTCACAACGTGGATTCGCCCATCCAGCAGCTATCCTTGCTCGCTGGCTTGGCGACTCTCGACTCCATCCTTCGAACCAAGTCTCGACAAACTCCGTAACGCGGAGTTTTTTTATGCCCCAATCGCCAAGCAGACCAAATGGACATTTTTCGCGCCAGCTTCCAGCAAGACGCGGGCTGCCTCAGCAGCTGTCGCTCCAGTCGTAGCCACGTCGTCTATTAATATGATGTTTTCTGGCACAGAGCCTTTGCATTCAAAACTGTTTTTGATGTTTTCCTGGCGCTTGGCCAAGTCATGTTCCAAGGATGACTGGGGCGCACGATGCCCGACCCTAATTAATATGTCAGTGCAGACTTCAATGTCTTTTGTAACTTGTAACTTATAACTTGTAACTCCTGAGTGATCCGAGGTTACAAGTTGCGAGTTACAAATTGTGAGAGTTTGTGCGATCAATTCTGCCTGGTTAAATCCTCTTTCACGCAAGCGCTTGTCTGCTAAGGGCATGGGAACAATCGTGCCAGATAAAAACAAACCCTCAAGATATTTGGCGCGCGGATGAGATGTGATGAACTTTTCCAGTTCGATCAACACGGCTTTAGTGCCGTTGAACTTCAGCGCAGTAATGATGGGACGAAGTTTGGGATCATGATAATAACCAAAAGCAAAAACTGAGGCGAATGGGAGATCACCGCATTTGTCTGCGCACTGTCCGATAGATAAACACTTGGGACAAATTTGTGAATCTAGTCGCTGCACGCTTGACCAGCATCCTTCGCACCACCACTCGCCTGGCTTTTTGCAGCAAAGACAAAAAGGAGGGAACAGAAAGTCCGTGATTGCTTCTTTAGCCTTGGCGAAAAACATTATTGATTGATGACCTGTTCAGATATTGAATCAACCAGCAGGACCCCGTTCTGCTTTGCGAGCGTTACCATGTACTGCATGTAAGACACTTGAGTCGGCTTGGAACGATCTCCGGAATCAGCGGCTTTTTGCGCACTGACCTTGACCACGAACTTATCCTCCCCATTCTTGCCCTGGACAACATCAGACGAAACGATCCTGGTGGTTATGCCACAGAGCGGACCAGTAGCAGGGTGCGCCTGCTGCATGCTTTTTTGTTCAGCCAGCATCTGGGATTTGAAATTGTCCGTACCGTCGATCATTACGTCGCTATAGCCCAAAAAGCCGTCAGCGCTTGTGCCTGATCCGAAACGACTGACCACGCTTGAGGCCTTGTTCACTGCTTCTTGCGCATCCGAAGACTTGGCATTGCTCGGCGAAGTGGAAGTACCGGTGATCGTCACGGGCGCGGCATATGTTTTAGGCGCAGGCTTTTGGTAGACATTCGTCTGGTTCGCAGGCGTCTCAACCGGTGTCTTGGAAAAGAACATGCTGACTATGATCCAAATGCCAAAACCCAGCAGGGCAAGCCCTAAGACAATGAGGAGAATAGCTGAAACGCGTCTGTTGAATAGTTGCATATTTATGGGGTCGGTGAGTTAGCCTGCTCAGACAGCTCCTTCTTTTCCTGTTCAATGCGCAAGAGCTGTTTCGGGTCTGTGGTCACGATCTGGTCCTCGGCATATGAGGCCACGATCTGGATGGCCGCATGCTTGTTGCCGGCAAAGAATATGCCCTCTCCCCTGCCTGACTCAAGCAACAGATATTTTTCCGATTGGGTTAGCAAAAAGACCCTGGCTACCAAGTCGATGGCAGCCGGGCTTTGCTTGAGCAGCAGCTGGATGGAAGAGTTGGTCACAATGGCCTGGCCATACGGCGAAGTCAAAAAGTCATTCACGTCTTGTGTGATGGTCGTGACGCCCAAATAGTATTTGCGACAGCGCTTGACCAAGGCATGCACGAACTTGGCTGAATCTTCGTATTGCATCAGCCACCAGGCTTCGTCGATCACGAGCACGCGCTTTTTGCGTTCAGAGCGGACCGTGTTCCAGATATAATTGACGATGGTGTAGATGCCCATGGGGCGCAATTCATCTTCCAAATCGCGGACCGAGAAGACGACCAGCTGATTGCTCATGCGCACTGTGGTCGGCGAATTGAGCAAGCCGGCAAAAGTGCCTTCAGTGAACTTCTTGAGGCGGATGACCAAATCTTCTGTGCCTTCCATGCCCTCCAAAATATCCTGGAAGTCGCGCAAGATCGGCGGCTCAATGGCTGAGAGGTCTGCGCCTGGCACAATGTCTTTTTTGGCGAACGTCTCAAGCAGAGCGCGATCCAAAATAGAATCCTCGGCCACGGTGAGCTTGCCCAGCATCAGGCGCAGCAAACCTTTGAGCGTGATGACTGCACTGCGGATGATGTCTTCGACCGAAACCTCGCCTTCCATGGGCCGCGGCAGATCAAACGGATTGATCTTGGCCTGGGAAGACAAGGAGATGTTGATGTAAGTGCCGCCGACCGCATCAGACAGATGCTTGTATTCTTTTTCAGGGTCAATAACGATCACATCCACGCCAAGCATCATGGACCTGAGGATCTCCAGTTTGACTGCATATGATTTGCCTGCGCCAGACGTGGCGAAAATGACGGCGTTTGCGTTTTGGAGCGAAAAACGATCGAACAGAATCAAGGAATTGTTGTGCCGGTTGATGCCGTACAATATGCCTTCGTCGGATGTGAGTTCGGCTGAGGTGAACGGGAAAGACGAAGCGATCGGCGAAGTGCTCATGTTGAAGCTGATCATGAGCTCGTCATTGCCCAAAGGCATGGTGGAGTTGAAACCTTGTTCGGCCTGGAAATAAGCGCGCCGGGTGTAGATCAGCATTGATCCGAAAGTGGATTCCACGCTGGACGACAGCCTTTCCAGCTCTTCTTTTGAGGAAGAATAAAAAGTGCAATAAAAAGCAAACTGGAAAAAGTGCTCGATGCCCTGGGTCAGGTCGTCGCGCAGCTGCTCGATGTCGCGCAAAGCTGTTTCTTCGGACGGGTCGCGCGGCTTGCCCTCTTGCGAAGCCATGTTGATGTTGGCCTCAAGCACGCCGACTTTCTTTTTGAGCTGTTTCAGGATCACGTCTGACTTTACCGGATAGAAGAACATGGCGATGTCCATCATGGCATTCAAGTTGATGATAGGCGAAGCCCAGCCCACGGAAACATAGCGCGGATATGTGACGATAAAGATGGTGCGCGCATAAACCGAACCGAGCGAGACGAAGCTGGATTCGATCTTCATGGCCGAAGGCGCAATCAAATCCTTGATGCTGGCCACGCCTTTGCGGTAGATGCGCTCTTCCTCAAGCCCGGCCTGTTCGCCAGCCTGCTTCTTTTTGAGCTCATCAGACGTAGGCCCTAGGTCCAAGCTCACGCCGCCTGCTGCCAGGCGGCTCGCGTCAAGCTTTTTTTCCTCAGATGTTTGGAATGCCATATTTTTATTGGTTAGCCTTCGAGCTGGAGCTTGCCGACATCAGTCATGCGCTGAGTCTCAAAAAGTTCCGGGTTATAGACCGTGTAATACAGCTCGATCAAGCTTTGCGTATCCAGCATCACGGCCGAGAGCGACATGCCCTGCAGACCGGCGATGATGTTGTTGACCCTGAGCATGAGCGACGATTTGTTCTTCTGGAAACGCTCCTCCGTCAGGTGGATGGTCATCATGGGCGTGAAAATGGCCGTGAACCTGTCCACGAAACCTTTTTGCGTTTCCGAGGCCGGGTCAAAAGGCACGACAACGTAAAAACGCTTTTGCATGATTTCGGCCAAGTCCACCAGCTGGCGCACATATGAGCGGTAATCGACTATCTGATTGCGCAAAAGTTCGTTCTTCTGCACCAGCTCGGCCTCTTTGAGCTTTTCCATGTAATCGTCTATGTTCATGCGCCGCGACTGGATAAGGATCTGGATCGGGAAATCCAAAGCATTCAAAAACTGCATGTAGGCCTGGACAATGGCCGTCTGCTCATCCTCGGATTTGAGCGCGAAGTTCACGCTTGAGACAAGCAGCACAGCGCGGATGGTCCCGTCTTTCAGCACCACCACATCTTCCTTGACTTCGGCTATGTCCAAGTAGGATTGCGCCGGCACTCCTGGTTTTGCTCCTGCTAGTTTTTTGCTTTGCATATTTTTAGAATAGTTGTTCTTCGTTTTCGGGCTTATACACCCCGCCTGTATTCACGGTCAGGGCCAAGTCGCGCAGCCTGGACGACGAAGGCCTTGGCTTGGCTTTGACGACTTCCACTTGGGCCAGACCCAAAACTTTTTGCGTGCCCTTAAGCTCGTGCAGACTCAGATTTTTGTTCCAGACCCTGAGCTTCGGCCTGATCTCGGTCTGCAAAAAATTCAGGAAAAAATAATGGAATGGCTGACCGTTTATCTTCAGGAAGCCGAATGCTCCGGCCAGGGCCGCGGTCAACAAAGCGGACATGATGAAATAAGGCGTGGCCAGCAGTTTATATTCCACG
>CAZPAP010000057.1:2461-6534 GCA_964584725.1 uncultured Gammaproteobacteria bacterium | reverse complement strand
CGGGGGCAATAACATAGCCATGATTTGGTCCATGCGCAATGCTGGCCAATACGTCTATTTGCTCAATCCTGACACTGAGATAATGCCTAATGCTTTGGATGAGGTGGTGAAGGTCGCGCAAGCCCATCCAGAGGCTGGAGCCGTCCAATCGCTTTTGGTGCGCGGACAAAATCCAAATCTAATAAACTCATGGGGCGATGAACTCCACTTTTTGGGTTTTGGTTATTGCGGAGGCGATAAGGATCCAATAGACAAAGCCCCGCACGAGGTCAAAGAAATCACTTATGCTTCTGGCGCTGGAGTTTTGATTCCAACCAAAACTTTGGAGAAGATTGGATTGCTGGACGAGACTCTGCATTCTTATCATGAGGATTTGGATTTTGGCTGGCGCGTTTTGCTTTCGGGCCAGAAGAATCTGCTGGCCCCAAAAAGTATTGTCAGACATTATTATGAGTTTTCCAATTCCATCAAAAAATGGGAGCTCATGGAACGCAACAGGATTGCGGTCGTGTTGAAAAACTATTCATTGCCATCTGTGCTGGTTCTTTTGCCTGCAATATTAGCGACAGATATGGCTATCTGGGCATTTTCAGTCAAAGGCGGCTGGCTTAAGGAAAAATTCAGGGCCAGCTGCTGGTTCTTAAAGCCATCAACCTGGAGGTATATAATCAATGGCAGGCGCCAGATCCGTGCCATCCGTCGCGTGCCGGATTGGATGATGCTGAAGAAGTTTACTTATAAGATAGAGTATCAGGAATTGAAAGCAGGTTTGGCCGAAAAAATCGCCAATCCGTTTTGGCATGCGCTGTATGTAAGCTACGGCGTAATCATCCGCTGGTAATATGAAAGTAGTCCATTTTTGCTGTGTGGCTCCGCCTCAAGGCGGGGGAATGGGCCTAGCCGCAGACTGGGAGGTCAAGCTTTTGCGTAAGCGCGGGTCTGAAGCTTGGCTGGTCGCGCCGAAAAAATCAGGCATAGAATCCGCTGAATACGTAATCCGCGCATCAGCAATGAGTTTTGGAAACGGCGCAATCATCAAAGGTCTGGAAAAATTTGTGGAAGATGCGGACATTGTCCATCTGCATTATCCGTTTTACGGAACAGCCGGCAAGATCGCAAAGCTAAAAAAACAAGGCAAGATCAAGCGTTTGGTCATGACCTTGCATATGGACGCTAAAGCGAACGGTTTGTCAGGTCTGGCATTTGATTTTCATCGCCAACATTTTCAAAAAGAAATCATTGACGCGGCTGATCTGCTTTTTGTGTCCACTTTGGATTATGCGCGCACCTCGTCTTTCGGATATTTGGTTGAACAAAACGATCCGCGCTTGCACGAACTCCCGTTTGGCGTTGAAACAGATCGCTTCGCCCCTAATGCAGAATGCAGAATGCAAAATGCAAAATTTGGGATACCAGAGGGCGTCAAAGTCATCGGCACAGTCAGCGTGATGGATCGCGCACACAGGTTCAAAGGCATTGATTTGTTGCTCAAAGCTGCGGTTGACCATCCATCAGCGTATATTTTGCTCGTGGGAGACGGAAACATCCGTGCAGAGTATGAAAGACTGGTTGCAGATCTTGGAATCGCTGATCGTGTACGCTTCGCAGGTAAATTATCCAATGAAGATTTGATTACAGCCTTCCGCAGCATGGATATTTTTGCTTTTCCAAGCACGAGCGGCGCCGAAGCATTTGGCATTGCCATGCTCGAGGCTATGTCATGCGGCATACCGGTAATCGCCAGCGCTTTGCCAGGCGTGCGCGAAGTCGCTAAAGACGCGGGCTTGCTCGTGGCGCCTAATGACGTCAAAGATTTATCACGCGCCATGGGTGAGATGCTGAATAATGATCAGAAGCGCCAAGAGTTTGCGCAAGCTGCGCGCGCCAAGGCCTTGGATTATGATTGGTCAAAGCACGGCGATATTTTACTTTCAAATTACAGAAAATTATGCGGATCGCCATCTTAACTAATGCTTTTCCACCTCTAGCTCGCGGCGGCGCAGGTCGCATAGCGCACATCCAAGCGCATTGGCTGGCTAACCATGGCCATGAAGTAAAAGTTTGGACAGTTGCTCCGTTTCCAGAATCAGACGCAGAGCTTGAAGTCAAAACTTTTAAGCCGCGCACTACAGTCCCGTTCGCTGACTTGGGAAAAAAATCAGTGTTAGCGCGCTTGTGGTTCCACTTGGAAGACTCAGCGCCTAACTTGGATGCTGTTGACCAGATTCGCAATTGGAATCCAGATGTTTTGATTTCACACAACCTCACAGGCTGCGGCTGGGGTACGCCGCGTTTGCTAAAAGCTGCTGGCGTAAAGTGGCTGCATGTTTTGCACGATGTCCAGGCTTTTGAACCTTCGGGCCAAATGATATTTGATGGCACAGGCCCTTCAATGTGGCGTAAATTCTGGGCCAAGCGTCGTAAAAAAGCCTTAGGATCGCCAGACATTGTCATCTCGCCATCAAATTGGTTGCTGGAAATGCATAAACAATATGATTTGTTCGCGGCTTCAGATTGCAAAGTGATTCCAAACCCTGTGCAAATGCCAGCTGGTTTTGCTGATGCGCAAATTTTTGGCGAGCAACAGGTTTTGTATGTTGGACGTCTCAGCCCTGACAAAGGCGTGAAAGTTTTATTGGATGCTTGGATGTCGCTCAGTCCTAAGCCTGGCAAATTAAATATCATTGGTTCTGGTCCGCTGGAAACAGAAATCGCAAACAATCCAGATGTGAGTATTGAATATTTAGGCGAACAGACAAATGAGCAAGTCATGATCAAAATGCGCGAAGCCAACTTAGTCGTCCTGCCATCGCTGGTCATGGAAAACCAACCCACTGTTTTGCTGGAAGCTATTGCCGCTGATACGCGCATTTTAGCCACAGACGTGGGCGGCGTGCGCGAAATGCTGGAAGGTTATGGCACGATTGTCGCACCCGGTGACGTTACAGCGCTGGCAAAGGGTATGGTCGATGCGTTGCAACAACCTGCGCAAAACGAATTGCGTGAACAGATTTTGAAGAAACATGAGGTGGACACTGTCATGAGCGTATTGTGTCATTCCTGCGAAAGCGGGAATCCAGAAGCATGAACCCCTCCGACACCAGAGAATCAATAATCGCTCGCAGAAATTATCGTGAAAACATAAAAGGCGATAAGTTTTCTTTGTATATTTCCAGTTATCCGGTGGCGATTGATTATTTGGTGAAGCGCATCGGCGACAGCGAAAAAGTCGTAGTTGAGTTGTGCTGCGGTGTTGGCATTGCGCTTGAGGGTTTGGCCAGTGGATTTGCGCGTGTAATTGGAGTAGATTCAGATAAAACAATCTTGGATGTTTGCGCGGAAAATCTAAAAGAAGCTGGAGAAGCAGAAAAAGCCACACTGATCTTAGGTAATATCAATGACAACGACGTATTGAAACAGATCAAAGCTGACGTTGTTGTTTATGATATTCCTTTTTGGTCAGCGCATGAAAATATCGGTTCAGGCGATTTGACTGCAAAGAATCCATCTTTGCGAACAATAGTTGAACGCATAAGAAAAAGTATCAGTGAGGATATCGTGATATTTTGCTCGCCGGACTATTCGTACGAAATTATTGAACAAGAGTTGGGACCGTGCGAGTTTCAAAAAGTTTTTATTAATGGCAAACATGACCGGAATTATGTTTATTTGGGGAATCTGAAACAAGTAGACCCTGTTACTGAGATTAGACTTTTTATATAGAAATAAAAACACCACGCGAATGCGTGGTTAGAGAAAATGATCAATCCTGTCTGGTCATGTCCGGGGCCACCAGGGGCCAGCCAGCCAGACAGTTGGGCATCTCGATTTCGTGGCTGCCATAACGTAGGCCGTCTACTACGCCTTGGCACCAGCCGTAGATATGGTCTGTATTGCTTGTGGTGCAGGAAAGGATAGTTCTGCCAGACATATCCAGCGTGGCCTCGTGGCAGTCTTTGCCTGACATGGTATTCCAACGAACGAACAGTTTGAACATTTGCGCCTCCTTTTGTGTGCACAAATTAGAGGTTTTCTGCAGAAAAGTCAAGGACTTGACTTATCCCTTTTTCACG
>CAZPAP010000057.1:0-2451 GCA_964584725.1 uncultured Gammaproteobacteria bacterium | reverse complement strand
ATTTGAAAAACGTGGTCTGGAAAGAGGGCAAATATTTTGTTGCTCAGTGTTTGAATATTGATGTTTCCAGCTTCGGCAAAACCAAGAAAGAGGCTTTAGCTGCCTTGGATGAAGCTTTGGAACTGTATTTTGAAGATAGGAAAGCCCCGAGAGTTTCGAGGGTGGATAGGCCTGAGCTTGTCAGGCGGACTATTTGCCATGCCTAAGCTCTATTCATCATCAGAAATCATCAAGGTCCTTCAGAAGAGGGGCTTTATTTATATATCCCAGAAAGGAAGCCACGTGAAATTTAGAAAAACAGGCAATCCGACTTTGACCGTGATTGTGCCAGCAGGCAAGAAAGAAATTCCTTTTGGTACTTTTAAATCTATTTTGCGCCAAGCGAATTTAAACGAGGGCAACTTTTAAGGTTGGACGTTTTTTTCTAATTCAAAAGCGTACACATTTACTTTGTTGTCGTCAGATGTCCACTGCGCGTTTGAGATCTGGCCAATGCTTTCGTTAAGCTCAGTCGCTTTCCACCAATAATCATTAATGACCACGAATACGAGGTTTGTCTGGCCAAGCCTGGCCGCGTCTTTGATGGTGTCGATGGATGGATCTTCGTATGTCATTTTCAGATATGTCTGATACAGCGGGCCGCCAGTGGGGATGGGGTAAAAGAAAACATCGTTCTTGGCATAGCGCTTGAAACCGAATTCTTTTACGGCCGCGGCAGACACGCTTTGGTTGGCCAAGACCGTATAATTCTTGTTTTTGGCATATTGGTCTATCCAGCGCACAGCCTCCACATCATCCAAGCCCGTGCTCCAGCCGCGGCTGGCTTGCACTGCATCATGGCGGGGGAGCGCATCATAAGCATTGGCCGCGCCGACGAGTGCGAACAAGATGATCGCGATCAACGAAGCAATGGGCATGGCTTTGCGCGCTTTGTCCCAGAGCAAGCCCAGCGCAGGCAAGCAGCCGACCAGCAAAAGCATGACGCTGAAGTTGAACAAGCGTTCAGCGTAGTCTCCTTTTTCGTATTGGATCAAGGCCGTGAAATCTCCGGTCTGTTTGAGCAAGCCGGATGAAACAAAAAGCATGACACTGCAGATAAGGATTAAGCTGGCGATTTTCCGGTAGCGCTCGATTTTGATTGCAGTATAAATCGATCCGATCAAACCGATTGCAGGCAAGCTGATCAAGACCAAGCTGGCCCAAGCTGGCCACAAAGTGAATTTATTGGCCAAGTACGGGAAGATGCGCGTGCCGATCTGTAGCCAGGTTTGGATCTGGATTATTGGTTCAAGATTCCATTCGATGTTCAATCCACCTGAGCGGCTCAACATGAAAAACAAAATGGGGATGGAAATACCGGACAAGGCGGCAAGGATGATCGAAGAAACAACGCGCCAGGTTTTTCCGTCAGACAACATGATGGCGATCGCGAGGCCGAGCGCTGGGATGCCAGCCAAAGGGTGGGTCATGGCGCTCCACAAACCAAGCATGATCGGCGCTGTGGGATTTATTTCTTTATTGTGCACGCCAATGGCCAGGATAATGGCCGCAAGCCCAAGTACTAAGGCCAAGCCTTGCGGGGTGGTGGCCACAAAAGCGCCAAGCGGCAACAGCACGAGCCATGCGATCATGCCCATGAAATCCGGTTTGTGCCTAAAGGTCATGACAGCGCAGGCTGGCAAAAGAATACTGACCAGAATCGGCAAAAACCAGCGGTCAATTTGCCAGACAGAGATTTCGGAAATGCGCGCCAGCCAGGTCGTGAAAACATACTGGCCAATATAATAGAATGGCTTGGGATTGAGTATGCCGGTCTGCAGAATCACTTCCTCGCCAGCCCAGTGCAAAAAACCGTCAAATCCATAACCGATTTTATAGATGATGGGTGCGAGCGAAAGCGTGCCGAATAAGGCAAGCATGCCTTGAAGCAAGTTCGTGGTGCGCGAGCGGATGTACATGGCTCCGATGAGCGCAGACGCCCATAAGATCGCGATGGCAATCAAAGTGCCTGGCGCAAGCAAAGGCCAAGGTGTGCGGATGCTGGCCACAGTTGCGCCATGCATGGCGCTGATGATGACAAAAGTCAGACTGATCAAACTGGATGCGATCAAGACCGCAGTGATTGCCATTCTTTTTGTATCCCAAGGCAGATCTTCATTTTGATCTTCAAGCTGGTCGACAAAATTCGTTTGGTTGGAAAAGAGGCAGGTGATGTGCGCCAAAGCCATGGTCAAGCACAAAGACCAGGCATCGGAAATCGGGCCGAGCGCGCCGCCGCCATAATACCAAAGCGTTTGGATAATGCTTTGCGTGGCCAAGAAAATAACCAAGCCCAAGCCATAAGCTGCGGCCCAGTTGCGGTTAGGGAAGCAATGCCGGCCGAACACATGCGCATGGAAAAGTATGGCAAAAGCCCAGATGCAGGGCTTGGCTCAGCCAATGTCGAAATTC
>CAZPAP010000056.1:0-6705 GCA_964584725.1 uncultured Gammaproteobacteria bacterium | reverse complement strand
AATCTATTCTTTCGAAACTTTGTCCTCGACAGAGTGGCAGACGAAGGATCAGAAACAATTCTCACCGAATGTCTATGTTGATATCGGGCAGCAACTCGAGAAAAAAATCCAGGCGCTCAAATGCTACACATCTGAAATGAGGGAATATCCGCACTCCAGGTCCGAGCAGGGCGTGCGCATTCTGGCCCAATATCGCGGGCTGGAATCAGGTTTGCGTTCAGCCGAGGCTTTTCGCTTAATCCGCAAAGTACAGAAATGAACTCTTTAGCCGCAGAACTCCAAGACATGGTGCTGGCGCAGCCTCCGTGCAAGGCTGACGCCATCATTTGGCTCCAAGGTGACAGGTTTGATCGCGCCCAAAAATGCCTGGATCTTTATCAGGCTGGCTTTGCGTCATTGCTGGTGCTGACCGGAAACAATCAACTTTTAGGAAAAGACGTACGGCCCGAAGAAGACAATATCTCGCTCCAACAGATGCAAGACTGGCTGATGGAGCGCGGCGTTCCAGAGGGCGACATCTTGATCGAAGATAAATCCTTGAACACGCGGGATCAGGCTGTCCAGATGATCGACTTGGCGGTTTCAAAAAAATGGTCTGCCTTGCTTTTGGTCGGCTCATCCTACTATCAGATGCGCGCCTTCCTGACTTTCTTGAAACGCGCCAAAGAAATTGGCTGGGACGGGAAAATCATCAACCAACCGGCGATAATCGATCCCGAAACAGTACCGGAAGGGCGCAAAAAAACCGCAGCGGAATACTTGGAAGTGCAGCTGCAAAGAATTTCCAAATACAAAAATCATGTAGCGAGCCTGGAAGAAGGGCTGGATTATATCAAAAAAGAAATCAAACTAGAAAACGATCCCGGCTATCGCAAGTTTTTGCGGTAGTAGTTGATGGACAGTTGCTCAAAACCCAACGAAAGGTAGAGCCTGTTCGCAGCCTCGCGGTCCGGCCAAGTCGTGAGCACGACCCTCTTTACGCCCTGCACTTGGGCGATTTTGAGCAGCTGCAGCATCATTTCTTTGCCGATTCCGCGGCCTTCATAAGCCTGGCTGACAACGACGTCCTCGATGACTGCTTCATGGCCAACCAGCATCGGCACTTCGATAAGGCGCGCCATGCCGACAAGCAAGCCATTAGCTTCCGGGTCCTTGGCCAATACAATGTGCATTCCGACAATAGCGCTGATCCGCTCCAGGTCAGCCTCAGTAAGTATCGGGCTATTCGGGCTCAAGCGCTTCAGGAGGCTGTTGATAGCCTCCAGATCCTCGTGGCCAAAAGAGCTCAGGCTTTCGCTCAGTAAAGAGTAAATCATAACTCCTCGGGCTTATCTGACCTTAAAAATATTGGTTATCGGCTCACCGACCAGCTCTTTTTTGAGCGTGCCTTTTTCAAGCACTTGCTTAAGCTTGGGCAGGACTTTGGCATAAGCCCGGATGGTCGTATCCAGATCTTTCTGCGAATGGCTGAAACTCATGTTGTGCTGGCCATACCAAAGGATGCCTTCTTGCAGAATCTCCTGTTGCACATAGCTCTTTATCTCCAAATCGGAAAAACCGTTCGTGGCCGAAAAGAAAATCACTTGCCAGCATGGTTTGCCTTTTATCTTGATGACTGATTCCAATCCGTTCTTCTTGATGAGCGCATTCACTTTCTCTTTAAGGTATGTGCCTTTTTTCCAGATGATCGGAATCACATTCTTTTTTTCCATTTCCTTGATGGTGGCAATGGCTGCGGCCAGCGAAAGCGCTTCGCCTCCGTTGGTAAACGAGTAAAAAATATCAGCCACGCGCTTCATGTAGACTTTTTTGCCTACGAGTGCCGAAATGGGCATGCCATTGGCCATGGATTTTCCGAAAGTCGCGAGGTCAGGCGTGATCCCGAAATATTTTTGGGCGCCGCCCAAGCCCCAGCGGAAACCGGTTATGACTTCGTCAAAAACCAGGAGCGCTCCGTTTTTGTGCGCAATCTCCTTGACCTGTTTCAGAAAATCCTTGTCCGGTTCATAATAATTCATCGGTTCCATTATTACAGCCGCGATCTGACCTTTATATTTCTTGAAAAGTTTCTTAAGCGAGTCGATATTATTGTACTCGAATTGATGCGTGAGCCTCTGGGTCGATACCGGAACACCCAACTTCCTGGTCGTGGAACCGATGTACCAATCGTGCCAACCATGATAACCGCAAGCCGCCACGTGTTCGCGACCTGTGACTGCCCTGGCCACGCGAATCGCTCCGGAAGTGACATCACTGCCGTTCTTTCCGTAGCGCACCATCTCAGCGCAAGGGATGTGCTTTATGAGAAGCTTGGCCAGTTCATCTTCCAAGGGCGAAGGCAACGGAAAGGCAATCCCCTTTTTCAGTTGTTTTTTTATGGCCTCGTCCACTGGCCCATAGCAATGGCCCAAAATGACAGGCAAAAGCCCGTTGATGAAATCGATATACTCATTCCCATCCACATCCCAGACATGCGAACCCTTGGCATGGGTCACGAACAACGGAGAACCGCCTTTGACGTATTGCAGATAGCATTTGCTGAATGTCTGCGCAGCCAAAGGGATCCTCTCCTTGACAGAGCTGAACATCTTTTGGCTTTTGGCAAATGAACGTTTTTTCATATTTTCGGTTAAGAAAGAATATTTTCTAAAGTCATGGTAGCAAAAGCAATGGGATTTTGCGAGGCTTTTCTTGTGTTGATGCAAGATAAAAATTCCGACACTTCCTTCAGATACATGCTGTTGTTGTCCGCTTTTTTGAACTCAACCAATTTTCTTGTATTGTTTTTTGTTTCCAGCCAGACTGCATTCTGGTTCATATCCCAATTCAAGCTGCCTTTTTCTCCGATGACCCTGCATTTGCGCGAGTAAGACTGCTGCAGATAATCGCAGGCTACGGAACCGATGACCTTGTTCTTGAATTGATAAGCGGCAATGCACATGTCCTCGGTCTGGATGCTCAATCCCCCGACCTTATCGGAAATCAGCGCGCGCTTCTGGACAGGCGAGAAACCATTCAACCAAAACAGCAGATCGAACTCATGGATATCATCCAGGATTATGCCGCCGCCCGTAGACTTTTTCGCTGCATAGTTTTTCCTGTAATCCTGATGCGGCCTCCAATACGGCAAAAAATATCCGAACTCGTGCCTGATGCTGTAGATTTTGCCCAGCTTGCCTGAATCCAGGTATTTCTTGATGAAGGCCGGCCCAGGATGGAACCTCATGTTGCATCCTACCATGGTGATAAGCTTTTTCCTTTTGCACTCATTGGCCAGCGCCCGGACTCCGTTCAGGTTGTGGGACAATGGTTTTTCGATGAACAGATCGCACCCGGCCTTGGCGCAGAAGCCCGCATGCTTGATGTGCAGATTATTCGGCGTGCAGATAAAGGCAACCTTGAATTTCTTGGCTGTCGCAATATCGAGTTTCTCTATCCGGCCGATGACAGCCTGGCCGTCAAAAGCCGAATCCAGCGGGTCAAAGACCGCGATGTTCGTGTAACCCAAAGCCATCAGGTTGCGATAGTGCCTTTTGCCGATCGATCCGAAGCCTGCGATCAGGATTGGCGTAGATTTGCTCAGCATATTATTGGGCAAGGATGTTTTTTAGAGTCTGGATCACAAAATCCTGATCTGTTTTGCTCAGCCCCGGAAACATGGGCAAAGATATTTCAGCCGCATAATAGTCCTCGGCCTTGGGGCACAGACCTTTGGCATAGCCGAGCTTTTGGTAGTATGGATGCAGATGAACCGGGATATAATGGACTTGTACACCGATGTTGGCCGCGCGCAGGGCTTCAAACACCTCTCTACGGCGCTTGATCCATTCACCCTGCAAGCGCACAGGGTACAAGTGCCAGCCCGAACGTGCGCCCTGGTGGACTGTCGGCAACTTTAGCTCTTTGATACCTTGGAAGGCTTCGTTGTATCTTAAAGCGATCTTCTCGCGCGCAGAAATGAACTGATCGAGTTTTTTCAGCTGGCTCAGACCCAAAGCGCATTGGAAATCAGTCAGCCTGAAATTTTCCCCCAAAGCCTGCATTTCATAATACCAGGGTCCGTCTGATTCGTGTTCAAAATTTTCTTTTGTTATTCCGTGAATCCGGAAAAGCTTCAGCTTGCGCGCAAAGTCCGGATCATCTGTCAGCACTGCGCCGCCTTCGCCTGTAGTGATGGGTTTGACCGGATGGAAACTGAAAACCGTCATGTCAGACAGAGTCCCGACTTTTTTTCCGTTTTGCGTGGCGCCAAGCGCATGGCAGGCATCTTCGATTACGATCAGCCCGTGTTCTTTCGCGATCTTATTTATCTCTTCGTGCTGGATCGGGTTGCCCGAATAGTCTATGGGCACGATGGCCTTGGTTCTTGGAGTGATCAATCCTGGGATTTGATTGACGTCGATGTTCCCTGTCTCAGGGTCAATATCCGCGAAGACTGGCTTGCCGCCCTGCCAGATGCCGGCATTGGATGTGGCAGCGAAAGTCAGAGGCGAAGTAATGAACTCATCGCCCACTTGGAAATCAGCGGCAAAATACGCGGCCTGGAGCGCTGCTGTACCGTTATTGAAGACGATCGCGTGTGCAGCCCCGCAATAATCTGCCAGCGCTTTTTCGAATTCTTCGACTTTGGGCCCCTGGGTCAGCCAATCCGAACGCAAAACTTCGGCAACGGCCTTGATATCTTCTTCGTCTATGGATTGGTGGCCATAAGGAATCATATTATTTGCTCCCGATTAAATATTTAAGCTTGCTGTTTTCCTCAAAGATTTTTTTGACGGATATTATCCGCATTTTTTCGCCCAAGCCCAGGCTCTCAAGAAAACCCGTGATTTCGCGGTCATAATCTATGGCGCAGACTAAAATCACGTCTACTGGATCAGACAAAAGATTCTGGGGAGACTCCACAGGCTGGGCTGAGCATGACATGAACTTACCCTGCTTGGCCACGTCCGTGTCGAACAACCGCGGTTCTGTCTTGAATTCAAGCGATCCGATCAATACGTCGCTGCCGGCATACATGCCGATCGTCTGTCCGTTTTTTTCAAAACCATCAATCAGAGCCTGCAAGCCAAAAAGATTCTTCTTGAGATTCTGCTGAAAGCTCTCGAATATCTCAAGACCGTCGGCCTGGACAAGATCCTCGCTTTTTTTCGCGTCCTTATTCGAGCCCCAAGCATAGAGCATGGACCGTTCATCTGAGCTGACGACTTCGACCTCAGAAAATCCAGCGGCTTCCAGGATATTCGTCAGCGAACTTTTTGTGAAATAATTCAAATGCTGGTGCGAGATGATGGAAGGATCGCCGATGCGCAATTTCTTCTCGCAATCCGGGACAGCGAAAAAAGCCAAACCATCGGGAGCCAATATCCGCTTCGTTTCTTGGATGAAAACTTCGGGCTGCTCGACATGCTCCAGCACAAGGTGAGTCAAAGCCACATCATACTTTCCGATTATCTGATCTGAAGGGAAAAAATCCCTGAGCATGGGGATGTGATACTTTTCTGAGCCGCTTATCCCCTCTTTCCCTGGCTCCACTCCAAGTATTGATTTGGCGCCGGCTTTTTCCAAAAGATGCAGCAAATAACCGTAAGCGCAACCTATTTCGATGAAACTCGAGCCCTGGATTTTTTTATCGGCTTTTTCCAGAGCCTGCCCCAAGGTGGAATAGACCTGGTCTGCTTGCTTGCTGGCGAACTCGCCTTCGCCCAAAGGGGTCGATCCATAGCCGCCTTGTTCATAATATTCGCGCAAGGCTGATTTGATTTCTTGGTCAGGCACCTGGGTTATCAATCCGGTTCCTTCGTCAACCTGCAAAGTAAAAGGCAAAACCCGCGGGAAAACAGTGCTCCTTTCAGCGCAATACCCGACATCAAATGGAAGGCGTGGAAGAAGGAGCTGCTTCATAACTCATGAACGGATCAGGGCCAATAGTTCTTTCAGGCCGTCGTCGTCCAGCCAATTCGGATTGGTATCGCTGCAAAAAGAGAACCCGTTCTCAAGCATCCGGCCGCCCACCCTTTCTTTTGCCTGCTGGTCAAACGAAAACTCCGGATAGATGACATATGTGCTTTCGAGTTCGACTGCATGGTGCGATTCTTCGGGCGTAATCAAGACTTCGTGCAGCTTCTCTCCGGGCCTGATGCCGATAACCTTCAATTCGCATTCAGGCGCCAATGAGGTAAGCAGATCCTTTACCCGCATGCTCGGGATTTTCGGGATGAAGATCTCTCCGCCGTTCATGCATTCCATGCTGTTCATCACAAGCTCGACTCCTTGGTCCAAGGTGATCCAAAAGCGCGTCATATCCTCGTGGGTCAAAAGGACCACGCCGGTCTTGCGCTGGTCTTCGACCAATTTAAGCAAGCTGCCGCGGCTGCCCAGCACGTTGCCATACCTGACGGCGCTGAAGAGCGTCTTGTTGTTGGAATAGACGTTGGCGCTTATGCACAAACGTTCGGCGCAAAGTTTGGTTGCGCCATAAAGGTTCGCCGGATTGGCGGCTTTGTCCGTGGAAATCAACAGCACTTTTTCGACGCCGTTGTTTATGGCCGCAGTGATCACGTTCTGAGTGCCGATGATATTCGTCTGGATGGCTTCAAACGGGTTGTATTCCAAAGCCGGGACTTGTTTGAGCGCAGCCGTATGGATCACATAGTCCACGTCGCGGAATGCCAGCTGGAGGCGCGGCAGGTCGCGGACATCGCC
>CAZPAP010000055.1:0-7087 GCA_964584725.1 uncultured Gammaproteobacteria bacterium | reverse complement strand
TCCCGACTTAACGGAACATCTCACGACACGAGCTGACGACAACCATGCAGCACCTATATAGCACCCTCGAAGGCGGCCAATGTTTCCACCGGCTTGCAGCTATATTTCAAGCCCAGGTAAGGTTCTTCGCTTACCGTCGAATTAAACCACATGCTCCTCCGCTTGTGCGGGTCCCCGTCTATTCCTTTGAGTTTTAGTCTTGCGACCGTACTCCCCAGGCGGGATGCTTAATGTGTTAACTTTTTTAAACGACACAGGGAGGGTCGATACTCCCAATATCTAGCATCCATAGTTTAGGGCGTGGACTACAGGGGTATCTAATCCCTTTTGCTCCCCACGCTTTCGTCCCTGAGTGTCAGAACTGTTCTAGTGCACTGCCTTCGCATTTGGTGTTCTTGCCGATATTAACGCATATTACTACTACACCGGCAATTCCGTGCACCTCTCCCAGCCTCTAGCCTGATCGTATCTCGCGCGGTGTCGGAGTTGAGCCCCAACATTTAACGCAAGACGCATCAGGCCACCTGCGGACCCTTTACGCCCAATAAATCCGGACAACGTTTGAGGTCTCTGTATTACCGCTGCTGCTGGCACAGAGTTAGCAACCTCTTATTCTCCAAGTACCGTCAAAATTCTTCCTTGAAAAAAGCGGTTTACGAGCCGAAGCCCTTCATCCCGCACGCGGCGTCGCTCCTTCAGCCTTTCGGCCATTGAGGAATATTCTTAACTGCAGCCACCCGTAGGTGTCTGGGCAGTGTCTCAGTCCCAGTGAGGGGGGTCATGCTCTCACACCCCCTACCCGTCGTCGCCTTGGTGGGCTTTTACCCCGCCAACTAGCTGATGGGCCATAGGCTCCTCTCCCAGCGCGTTTTGCGCTTTACATGCGAATGACATAAGTCCCCGCATGGCCATCGTGGAATTAGCCTCGCTTTCGCGAGGTTGTGCCCGACTGGGAGGTAGATTACCAATGTGTTACGCACCCGTTTGCCGCTAACTTCACCGTGTATTGCTACACAATGAAATCCGCTCGACTTGCATGCCTTAGACACGCCGCCAGCGTTCGTCCTGAGCCAGGATCAAACTCTCAGAAGTATCTTTGACAATTGCCAAAGATACCACACCCCCACACTCCTGGTAGAGATGTGGGGTCAATTTTTTGTCCCCCGTAACATAAAGCTACGGAGAACGGAATAAACGTATTTCCTTAGACGATCACTATTCTGTTGTCCAAATGACAATTCGCAGACCAGACGAAAGCTGAACAAGAAAGATTTTCTTGCCTCTCGAATTCCTTATCTGGTTTTTTGAATGTGCGAGAAGTTTAGCCCATGCCCAACTACCTGTCAAGGCGGTTTTCTCAGGTCTGTCAAGGCCAAAACCCCCCTTACAGATACACGTCCTAGGAGTCCTCTGAGTCCTCAATATCCTATTCTGGCAGGACTCTTTAGGACCCCGAGGACACTAAGGACTTAGGGTGGGCCGGAAGGGTTGACAAAAACCGTAATTTCTGCTATATTAACTGATTCTTTGACAATTTGCTTAGAACTTAGCCTAGTTTCCCAGCCCATCTAGCCCCCTCCCTGGGGCTATCACAAGGAGACAACATGAACTCAATCGTCTCTGAAACCGCCAAAGTCATTGCCGAAGGGCTAGCCTCGGGTGCACTGGAGAATGTCAGCGAAAAAGATCTGGCAGACCTTCTTCTGAATAAGCCCTCGGGCTTCCCCGCCCAGTTGGCCAACGCAATCAAAAACCTTGCAGGAGATGAAGAATACAGCACAAGAGTCTCGAACAAGCTCTACCAGATCGCGGACATGGTGTACAAGAAGCCGGAACCAAGACCGGAGGACTTTCCGCCCGAGCTCATGAAAATGCCCGAGCTGAATGGTCTCAGCACTGAAGAGCTGCAAGAGCTTCACGGATCCGTCACGCAATGCATTCAAGACTTGCACGAACGGTGGAGCGAACTGAGCTATCGGGCTGACCCTGGACAAGATCCTGTGATCTTCGCCATCTTCGCCCAACTGAGAGAGCTGGAGTACGTTCGCCTGCCCAACATCGAGAACGCCCTAGCCGCCCGCCGCGACGCCGTAGAACGCGCCGCATGAGGAGATAGAAAGAGATGAAAGCAGAATTCGTTCGTTGGGACTGGAGCAACAAACTGATGCCTTTGGCCGTAGTCGTCTGGTTCTGCTTCGAAGTGGAGATTCATGGAACGCGTCATCCGTTCAGAATCGTGTCAACGATCACACCAGAAGATGCAACGCCTTCCTTTCCTCCGATTAGGCGCATGATAAATAGCATCTTTCTCGACGAGGCCGACCTAAAAAGGCACCCGGAACTCAAGGCCATGACCGTAAGGGTCACGCTTCCCCGAGGAGAAGTAAGCGCCATTCCTCTGAAATCATCGGAGTTGGATCAACGCATTCCGGTTTGTGATGACATTGACTTCTCCGGAATGATCGATACTGCAGGAAAGCCGACCTTCAGTGTCGACTTTGAAACTCATTTCGACTGACTCTATGCACGCCGCATGAGGAGAGGAAGATGAAAGCAGGATACATCAGTTCAACGCTGAAGCCCGGAGCTGCTGGGTTCACGGTCCAAAGAATGCTCTTCGAGGCCCAAGATGGAAAGAATCGCCGCGAGTTTGAGATCGTGGTGCCATTCAACCAGCTCGGCCGAGGGATCGCAGAAGGCCTGAAATTCAAGGGTGGCTGGCCAACCCTTGCTTCGGCGGTCTCTCTCAAGTTCGTCCTCGGAACAACCACGGTAACAAAGACATGGACCAAGAGCGAGGATCTCCAGGGCGAGTACGTCTTGGACTTCTGCCTGGATCTACACCTGAAGACCAAGGACGACAAGCCGACCTTCGGAGTCGAACTCGAAATCAAGTACTGACGATTCCGTCGTACTGCACCTTGCTTCTTAACCCCGTTAGTCTGAAAAGATTACCGGGGTTCTTTTTTTACGCTTCGCTCCTACGAATTACGAATTTGAACGAATATACGAATTGGTTCGTGCCAGCTCAACCCATTGTTGAACATTCAAATCCTCTGCCCGGGCTTTGATATTTATACCTAAATTTTCCGCGGTTTGCGTCCACGACTTCTCGTCCAATCCTAAGTTCCTGAATAACAGCTTCCGCGGGTGCGCAAAACCTTTTTTTGCGACTTGCATCACTTCCTCCGGTTCAATGCCCCAGATCTTTTTTCTTTCTTCTTTTGTCTTTGGTCTGATCTGTAGGATCGCTGACTCGACTTTCGGCGGAGGATAGAATGCGCCCGGCGGCACGCGGCGGATGATTTTAATGTCTTTTGACGCAAGAGCCACCATTAAAGACAGCAGCGACATCTTACCGTCACGCATCAACACGCGTTCTGCGACTTCGCGCTGGACTAAGACAACCAAAATTTCGGGCGCGAGGTCTACTTCATATAAGGCTTTGCGCAAAGCTAACGAAGTAATGGCATAAGGCAAGTTGGATACAAACTTCCAAGGCCTCTTGTCGATGAGCTTGTTCCAGTCTAGCTTGGCGGCGTCGCCAGTAACGATCCTCCCTGCCCCCTTTGGCAAGGGGGTGTTATTTAAAAACTCAGCAAGCTTTCTGTCGCGCTCAATGGCTGTCACGTGCGCGCCAGAGGCAATCAATTCTTTGGTCAGCACACCCAGGCCTGGGCCGATCTCTAGTATGTGCTCCCCTTTCTTGATTTCTGCGGCTTGGACAATATCCTTAAGCGCAGCTTGATCAATCAAAAAATTCTGGCCGAGCGCATGTATCGGCCTAGAATCTATGGATTGCATTATGAATTTGATTTCACTCGGTGTCATATTTGTATACCCCCCTGCCTCACCACCTCTACTCTGCCGTCTTCCATGAACTTGATGATGGTTGAAGCTGGATTATCTGGCAGAACTCCGCCATCAACAATCAAGTCTGGCTGGAGATCGGGCGGGTTATTCGCGAAAGCTCGCTCCACTTCTTCGGCACTCATGGCCGGAGGCTTGTCAGCTAAATTAGCTGATGTAGCAGTCAAAGGAAAACCGTGCTCGCAGGCCAACTTTTGGACAAAAGCATGCGAGGAGACGCGGACAGCGGCCAAACCGTCTTTAAAAACAGGCATGGATTTGCGCATCATCATGTCTGCCGGAGCAAGCAAGATGGTCAAAGGCCCAGGCCAGTACTTTGTGATCAAATCTTGGGCTTGCACAGGAATCTCAAAAATATTCGCGACTTGTTCTTTTGAGCACGCAATCAAGGGCAAGGCCTTGGACTGATCACGCTGTTTGATCTTATAAATCTTGGCCAAAGCCACTCTGTTGCGTGGGTCGCAGGCCAAGCCATAGGCTGTTTCGGTCGGGATAGCAAGCACACCCCCGTTTTGGAGGACTTGAACACAGCGACTGATCGCCTCTGGTTCGCTTTCCCTGATTATTTCCATATATCCATCTTACATCATTGATTTGATTCTTAGCCAGTATAAAAAAACCGCCGCAGAAAGCGACGGGCAGTGCCTCAAGACAGGGAGGCCTGTGAGATATCAAGGTGCGGGTTGGCCACGCGCCAGTAAGGAGCGAACTGCTTCATGAACGCGTGGTAGAAAGGGCCCTTGCGAGCCATAAGCTCAGCCGGCGTCCCATCCTCCACTACCCGGCCAGCGCGCATGAAGATGATGCGATCCACGTACGCGGCAATGGACAAGCGGTGCGAAGTGATGACATAAGTGCGTCCATCTTTGATTCCGGCTAACCGCTCCCTGAACTGAATCTCGTGTGAAGCATCCAATGACGCGTCTGGCTCGTCCAGCCAATGGATGTCCGCATCACGATACAGCACTTGTGCTGTGTTAAATGTCTTCATTTCGCCGCCGGAAAGACCCAACGGCTTATCCTCGGGCATGTGGTAATAGCGGCCGATCTTTACCTCGTCCATGCGATCTATTGCTTGAACGCCTGCTTTGGCTGGCAGTCCCCGAGTCAGCTTTGGCGCCAAATCACCCCAGCCGCTCACATGCAGTGCCAGCGCATAGCGCTTGGAATCCGTAGATTTCCCGGTGTTCGCATCCAACACAATGCTTTTAGCTGTTCCGAAATACGGGAACGCATCCTGCTGTTGGCACGACAAACGGTCGCGCAACGAAGTGGCCCGGAGTTTGGATATCTCTTCACCGTTCACGAGAATACTGCCTCTCGTGGGTTCGTTGGCCCCGATGAGCAGGCGGAGCAACGTACTCTTGCCCGCTCCGTTGTCACCAAGCACGGCCAATCGTTCACCGCGGCGCACGGTAAATGACACGTCAGTCAGGGCATCCTCGGGCGCATCTGGATAGCGATAGCTGACGGCCACAAACTTAAGATCATCAATGCATTCGATTTCCTTGCCAGTGAGTACTTCCGTCTCCATAGCAAAAATCCTTGGCAGGAACGCCACGTATCTAGCTTCGCGCTGAAACCACTGCAGGCTGTCAGTCAGAGTCTCGGCTATGCCGATGAACTGCTGGTACGTAGAGATGAAAACCACTAGTACAGAGATGGCCTCGGCCGTGGACCCGGCTCCGAGGCGGATCATCACGATGCCGGCTACGAAGCCCGCGACCGTAAAGATGTTGCCCGCCACATAGGTGGCGCGGGTGGCTCGCGTGTCAGCTAGACGGCGATCAAGCAACATAGCAGTCAAGGTTATCCAGCGCTTCAGGATCTCGTCCGACAGTCCGATCATCTTGATGGCCAAAAGCCAAGTCGGCTGGGAAAACATATTCTCGCCCATGCGACATTGCCGACCCTCGCGCGATTGAAAATCAACCAGGCTATGATGGCACTTGGCAGCACGCGCGCTCATGATCACGCCGGCCACCACCGAACCGACCATGAACACGATAGAGAGCCATGGGAAATATTTGATCATGGCGCCTATCAGACCGAGGATGGTGAATACGGCGCCCAACAATCTCATGAGCACCATGGGGAACTCGACCACCACATTCTGTTTGGTGTTGAAGGTGGCCATGAACGCCTGATAAGTCTGGTCCTCCAGGACCGAAAACCGTAGGCGATCGGTAAAGGCCATCATGATCTGCTGGCGATAGCGTTCGAAACGAAAACGAAGGCCTATCTCCAGATACCGCAATGCGTTGTATATGGCTCTGTCCAGAAAGACTACTCCACCAAAAACCAGCACCCACCACAACCATGTGGAAGACGCGAAGCCATCGGTCATACGCTTCAATACGTAGACCTTAAGGACAGCCAAGGGCGCACCGCACGCATGGATGGCCAACAGCATCCAAAAACCCCGCGGATGCGCAGCATGGATGTCGCGCACTGCTTGCTTGAACGAAACCAAATGGTCGTGCCACGTTGGCTTGAACGATGCCAAGTCCAAACTTGAGTTTGTATTGTCCAAGGTGCTCTCCTTCTGTTAATAACCGGATATGTTTATATATCAAAAATAGACGATCGCGTCAAGCTGGCTACCGTCTATCATCTGAAAGCTATCGTCTTTTAATCCTTATTCATCTCTTCCCTGAACTGCCCTGGCTTGATGCCCTGGCGCAGCTCAGCTTCCACGAACGCACCCAAGTCGCCATCCAGAACGCCGTCTGTGTCTGATGTTTCATGGCCAGTACGCAAGTCTTTGACCATCCTGTAAGGCTGTAGGACATATGAACGGATCTGGCTCCCCCACTCTGCGCTATGGTATTCGCCGCGCAATTGTTCTTTTTCCTTGCGCATTTCCTCTTCTTTGAGCAAAACCAATTTTGATTTCAAGATCTTCATGGCTGTCTCCCGATTCTGGGTCTGCGATCTTTCGTTCTGGCAAGTGACAGTGATCTTGGTCGGCAAGTGCACGATGCGCACAGCTGAGTAAGTCGTGTTCACGGATTGCCCGCCCTTGCCGCCGCTCATATAAGTATCAATCCTTAAATCTTCGGGCTTGATCTCGATCTGCACTGTATCTTCCAACTCGGGAAGGACTTCAACCAAGGCAAATGATGTTTGGCGGAGCGAATCTGCATTGAACGGCGAGAGGCGGACCAAACGGTGCACGCCAGCTTCGCCTTTTAAGTGGCCATACGCATACCTGCCC
>CAZPAP010000054.1:0-7155 GCA_964584725.1 uncultured Gammaproteobacteria bacterium | reverse complement strand
CGCCAAAGGAGGATTACCGCACCGTGAGGCGTTTGGAAGGTGGCGGCGGGGGCTCAAAGCTCAGTTGTATACCAATGTGCCTCAAGACTTTGGCCATCTCATAGCCAGCGTGCGTGTGCCACTCCCAATAATCATTCAGTCCGTTACAGACTGCGCACCAGGCCGCTTGCTGCTGCTTCTCCCATGTCAGGTCGCACATCACAGCCACGCAGAAGCTGTCATTCCAATAGCATTGGTGATCAGGTCTGTAATCATAGGCGAATTCAGCGGCCAGGATGAGGGCTGGCTCCTCGGATTCTGGAAGTTCGCCTCTTATCTTGGCGTTGATCAGCTCCCTAGCATGTAGGTAGGCCGCACTGTAACGACGATGTGTAGCTTCGCGTTTCTGATCGTTATTGTTGCCGTTGTCAGTTGCCATGGCTCCTCCGTTGCAGTAGCTTTCGCGGAAAATGATGTCCAAAGAGATGGCTCAATCTGACATAAATAGGCTCTTGTGTCAAGTCGCTTAAGTTGAAAATCGAATCTTGCCTTCCAGCTTAAAATATGAGATAACTATGCCACGAAATCGGGCTATGGCGCAGTTGGTAGCGCGCTTGCATGGGGTGCAAGAGGCCGTGGGTTCAAGTCCCACTAGCCCGACCATCAAAGAGACTCTTCGGGGTCTCTTTGTTTTGACAATTGACTATTCATCCTCCTACTGCTAAAACACCAGCAACCAGAAAAAGGAGGCTGTCATGAACAGGATCCTGATTTGCGCGCTCTTTCTCGGAACTTTGGGGTGTGCATCAACGCCCCGCGCAGCCTCTGCTGTGCCGCAGGCCAACTCTCCGGGCAGGGCTGAGAGTGCCTGCACGAACGTCGAGGAGTACAAGCTCTGTGTACTGATAGCCCGTGCCCAGGCGCAAAGCGCTGAGGAATTGGCAGACTGCATCATGATGAAGAGCTATTCGCTCGACCTGCGCATGCAAAAATCAGGGGTCTACAAGTAGCCTTAAGCATCCATTCGGGTGCATTTTTATTCGCCTTTTTTGCCGACTGTGACTGTGCCGGCGTAATTGAAGACTGTTCCGTCGCAAGCAGTCACTCCTGGGCTAGCGACGTTTGTCATGTTCTCAAGTTTATAAAGAAGCATGTACCAGCCTTGGTTGCAGCCGTAGCTCAAAGAATAGTAATTAAATACAAAATTTCCGGCGCCAGCCCACCCGGCCGCATCATTGGTCGGGTCTTTGGGCAAGGTGCCGATGTAGGGCGTAAGTGCAGTCTGCAAAGCAGCCCAGCTCGCATCATTGCTGCTTGTCCATCCGCCGTTCGGAGCTGTTGCGCCGCCTGAGGCAGGGTAGACGCCGTTATCTGCATAGTATAGGTCCAAGGCTTTTTGGATCTGGATAATGTTGCCGCGGCGCTGGGCATCGCGGGCTTTGTTGTTCGCGCTGCTGTAAGCAACGACGCCGATCGTGGCCAATATGCCGATAATGGCAATCACGACCAATAATTCGATAAGCGTAAAACCGTTTTTGTTTTTGATGAACATAACTTGATTATTTTACCACGGAATACTTGTTTTTATTGGGGTTATGCACAGGGTAGAGCCTCTGACCCTTGATTTTATTGGGTAAAATGCTTGCGTCCATTCCACGGCTGAATTATAATTGCTTGCATTGAGCAAAAACTCAAGATAATTCATTATTTATTTAATACTTTTGTCCTATGGCAAGGTTAACAAAGTCCCAGATCTTGGCAGAACTTTCCAAGAAGACGGGCGTTTCAAAGAAGGATGTCGGTACCATGATTGATGCTATCGTGTCGTTGGCTTACGTACAGGTTAAGAAGAACGGTGAGTTTGTGATCCCAGGCTTGGGCAAATTGGTTAAAGTCAGGCGCGCTGCTCGCATGGGCCGCAACCCAGCTACTGGCGCAACCATCAAGATTGCCGCCAAGACAGTAGTCAAATTCCGCGTGGCCAAGGCTGCCAAGGAAGCTGTACTGTAATTCAGAATGCAAGATTAGTAGGGACAGGTCGCGACCTGTCCCTATTTTTTTGTTATACTACATGCATGGACGTCCAGACGCAGAGCTTGCCGCATGCAGTCAAAGAGGCTGCTTCTTTGCGTCCGCCCGCCAAGAACCTGAAAGACGCCTTAACCGATTTTGGTTTTTCCTTGGTCATGAAAGCATCGGATGAGTGCCGCGTCTTGCCGCACATCCTGCATCTTATCGGCAAAGGCGGAGAGCATGTGGTGTTTGAAGACGTCAGGTTCCCCAACTATGTTTTTAAAGTGGATTTTATTGAGAGTTTGCCGGTCCTTTACTCTCAACCCAAGGGCACGGATGCTGTTGATGAAGCAGCTGCCGCGCTTAAGGAAAAGGCAACCAAGCATCATGAGCGATTAAAGAGACTACAGAAATATTTTTTGCCGGGCACGGTGCCGCTTGAGATGGTGGCCGTGAAAAACGTGCCGTTGGACGAGGAGGTTGTCATTGCCTTGTTGAAGGACAGGCATATTGAAGTGCCGAAAAACTTGTCTGTGCCGGCCGTGATGCCGGTGTTGTGTTCCATCCAGCGCAAAATCAGTTTGCCGAAAGCGAAAGTAGACATCTACTCAAGCTACGCGGAGTTGAATCGAACGATTTTGCCTGAGTATTATGGGGAGGGGCATAGGTTGCTTTCCGGATCAGAAGTCCTTGGTCCGACGGATTACGAAAAAAGGAAACAGATAATCTCATTCATCTATCCTTCGCTTAAAAAAATCGCGCAAAAGCTTGAAGAGGATGCGGACTTTAAAATCATGGTCACGGATTATATCCGTAGGGCCATGCGCTACTCGGCTGATACGGACGAGATAATCGATATGGCTGGCGGAGGCAATGTGGTATTTTTCATTGATGAAGACAATAAATGGCAATGCTTTTTGATGGATTCATTATCGCCGCCTGAGCTGAAGTTTGATCTGATCAAAAAAGCTGCTTTGCTCATCAAGCATGGCGAGCAAGTGGATGTGAGGACGCGAGCCAATACTTTGAACGTCATCAATTATGTCAGGTTCGCGAATGCACTGGCCATGCTGTGTGGCACGCCAGAGAGATTGGATGTGGATGGCATAAAAGAAGTCACGGCCGAACAATGGCGCCAAGGCCTTATTATCGAAAAGTATTTGGATGTTTATACGCCCAAAAAAGGCAATAAACAATAGCTACTAGACGATAGCTGATAAGTTGACATTCGGCTCTTGATTGCGTAGGATATGGTTCGTTGAGGACGTTTAGCTCAGCTGGTTAGAGCGTTCGATTCACATTCGAAAGGTCGCAGGTTCGATTCCTGCAACGTCCACCATCAAAAACCCCGCAAGGGGTTTTTGCGTTGCTCAATCTTTGACAAAACGCGACTTTTCGGTTCTACTTAAGATATAGTCCCTGTTTCAATACGGGCAAGCTCCCTGAAAACTAAAGATTCACATAAGGAGGTGGGTCATGAGAAACATGTTGCTGTTTCGGCTGCTTATGGTGTTGCTGGCAGTGGTAGTCGGGGGGTGCTCGACCAAGGACAAGTCCAATGGCTCTGGCTCGTTCAATAACAATGAAAAGCCGGATGCTGGCGGAATTGACCTGAATACGTGTGCTACACAGCCTCGTCCTGGCTGTCCGTGCACTGATACAGGGGAGAAGATTGTGTGCGGTGCGGCTCAGGGCGACCCAGAGTTGCCCGTAGTCTGCGGCCAAGGCCATGCTGCTTGTTTTCAAGGCAAGTGGGGCGATTGCATGATCGAGACGTCTGTCACGATCGTGCCTGATTTGCCGGAGGGCAAGTACAAGCCCATGAGTCTTGGTCAGCCAACGGATTGCCAGAACAATCCATGTGATCCATTTTGTGTCACATTTCCTGATACGCCCTCAGGCTTGGGAAACGATGCAGGAATCGCTGTCTCTGATGCTGGCCTTACGCTGGCAGGTGAAGGCGGTTCGTCTTGCGTGCCAGCATCTTGTGTTGACCAGGGCAAGAACTGCGGCCCAGTCAGCGACAAGTGCGGGACTCTGCTTAATTGCGGTACCTGTGTTTCGCCAGCGACTTGCGGCGGAGGCGGTACGCCTAGTGTCTGCGGAATATCCGCGAACTGCACGAACTTCTGCCTACAGCAAACGGTTTGCTCTAACCCGGCTGTGAAAACCACGTTGACCGGCAAGGTCTATGCGCCCAATGGCGTTGACCCTCTGCCCAACGCCGTGGTGTATGTGCCCAATGGCACAGTCGCAGCTTTTACGCCTGGCGTGGCTTGCGAACAGTGCGGTACAACATCTGGTTCGCCGCTCGTAAGTACCACGACTGACGTGACTGGCGCTTTCACTTTGCAAAACGTGCCGGCGACCAACATCGGCCCTGGCAACCCCATTCCATTGGTCATCCAGATCGGACGCTGGCGGCGCCAAGTCTCACTTCCGAGCGTACCAGCTTGCCAGACTACGGCCGTGGCCGCGAGTCTGACGCGCTTGCCAAGGACTAAGGCCGAAGGCGACATCCCCAAGATGGCCTTCGTGACCGGCGGCGTTGATGCGATGGAATGCGTGTATCGCAAGATCGGCATTGCCGACAGCGAGTTCACTAACCCGAGCGGCACTGGGCGTGTTAACTTCTACGCGGGAAGCGGCTACTACGGCACCTACATCACCACCATCGGACCGGGATATACGCCGTGGGATTACACCTTCTTGAACAACCTGGTGGCCATGAAGAACTATGACATGATCCTGTTCCCGTGCCAGGGCGACCAGTACCTCTACAACTCGCAGGCAGCGCTTGAGACCAACATCGCCAATTACGTGAATGCTGGCGGCCGAGTTTTTGCCACGCACTTTTCGTACATCTGGTTCCTCACGCGCAATTACAGCGGCTATCCCATTCCCACCTACTCATCTCCGTTCAGCGCTGCGGTCAACTGGAGTATCAACCAGGCATCACCGACGCCTGATCCGCAACTCGCATACATTGATACAGGGTTTGCCAAGGGCGCACTCCTGTCGCAGTGGCTGCTGAATGCGGGCTTGTCTCCGGCTTTCGGCCGCATGAACATCAATACGCTTCGTCATGATTTTGAAACGCTTGTAGCACCGAGCCAGCGCTGGATCTATCTGGGCAATGGCGTTACTCAGCACTTCACGTTCAACGCGCCTTTGGGGGTCCCGGCCGAGCAACAGTGCGGCCGCGTCGCATTCAGCGATTGGCACGTGGAGAACAGCAATGACTCCGGGTACCCATTCCCGACCGAGTGCAACGGCGGGGCAATGAACCCTCAAGAGAAGTTGCTTGAGTTCATGCTCTTTGATCTTGCATCCTGCATCCAGCCCGACCAGACGACCACGCCGTGTCCTCCCATGACATGCGCGGCCCAAGGCCTCAACTGCGGGCAGGCAGGCGATGGATGTGGCGCCACGATCAACTGCGGCACATGTACAGCACCGAACACATGCGGCGGCGGCGGAGTCCAAGGCGTATGCGGTACGCCAAAGGTCTTCAACGAAGCCTGGTTCGTGCGCGACTACGATGCGTCCAATGCTTGCGCACCGAGCAAGTCGCCGGTTTGGGCCCTTTGGTCATGGAATGCGATAACCCCCTCGGATACGCATCTTGATTTCAAGGTCCAGACAGCGAGTACGCTGGCAGATCTCAATACTGCGCCGAGCGATCAGGTATTGTTTTCTGACCCGCCTGGTCCTGCATCACTTATGGCCACGACAAATTGGACCGGGCTGACTCCTGCTGGCGCTGCAGTTGCGCACGCCTTGGGTCTGCCTCTTTCCACCATGCCTGACACGCAAGCAGGATCAGTGTCGATCGGCTACACGCTGAAGAAGTACAATCGGCCGATAAGTTCTCCTTTCTTGCGCATCCTGGTCCACTTCGCGCCATCATCGGACAAGTTCCTGGCACCGACCCTGTCCAGCTGGAACATGACCTTCAGCTGTCAGGACTCCCTGTGATGTCGATCCTCTGACTGATTGCGATGAGTTCGCATGCCCCCAGAACACTCTCTGCGGGGCTTTTTTAAACCCTCTTGCGCTCTTGTATTCTTGTGCTACCCTTGCATTAGTCGGGAACCCCAGAACCTTGATTCTGGTTGATACGTCGGTCTTCGACGCTCGATTCCACCCGATGCTTGAAGGTGCACCATGACAACCTTTGATACAGAGCGGCGAATCAGGAATCTTTGGATCTTTGGCCTCTTGGCCTTGGGCGTTTACACGGCCTGTTCAAGCAGTGACAGCAAAGCCCCACCATCCCAGATTTGGTTGGGCGAAGGCGGAACCGCGGGCAGCAGCGCTGGCGGAACAGCCGGCAAAGCAGGCGCAAAACAAGACGCGGGCAAAGATACTGGCTCGGATTCTGATCTGGATCCTGATTCTGATGGAGTAGCCGGTACAGCAGGCTCAGGCGGAGATGCTGATACGGACACAGGGCCAGTGCTGCCCTGCACGACTGACATTGCCTTTGCCGCGAAGTCGCTGACATACTCGTCTCCCACGCCAGATACACTCATCCCCATGCTGGGCGAGCTGACTTATGACAAGGCCATTCCATTCATGCTCGTGATCCACGATGAATCCGGCACGATGTACGGCGCGGTTTCTGCCACGCAGGATGTCGGAGGCTTGCAAGCGTTTCCCTTGACTGAGACGCCTTGCCTGCAGCTTCTGGTCACTCAGGACTGGAACGTGTTCACTACGCAAGGCCCTGTCCACTACGAAACAGATCCGCAGCCTCTTGCGTATCTGCATCTCACGGACAAGGCCGGGTCAGTCAGCATCAAGCTCGAACATGTGCGCTGGGTCGCTACAACGACAGCGCAGTGCTCTGACATGCTGGTCGATGTGCAAGCCTACATTCCGGACAGCGAGCTGGGCCTGGTCCTGCACTTTACGGATGGCCCGCACACGCTGGGCGAGTACTACAGCGGGGGCATGAAAAACCCCTTCCACTTCGTGTTTCAGGGTGAGCTGAAGACTTTTGACTATACCACGCTCACGCTTGATGTCGGCTGCACTGGAGCGGGCGGAAGCGGCGGCTCAGACGGCGGTCCTAAGCCACTTGATGGCGGCTGAGATCAGTCTCTTGCAGGAAAACATTCCTGCTTTTTTATTTGTGGATTTTCTCGCTGTTGCTAATGT
>CAZPAP010000053.1:0-7378 GCA_964584725.1 uncultured Gammaproteobacteria bacterium | reverse complement strand
GACGCCGCGACGCTCGATGTGGCATGTCGCACGCATCCGGTGCGCGCGCTCTATGTCGTGCCGACCAACGACAATCCGACCACCGCGACCATCGTTGCGGCCGAGCGCGAGGCGATCGCGCAGGTGGCGCGGTGCCATGACCTGCAGGTGATCGAGGACGACGCCTATGGGCTGCTCGCCCGCGATCCCGTCCCGCCGATCGCCGCCTTCGCCCCCGAACATTGCTGGTACGTCGCGAGCCTGTCGAAGATCGTGACGCCGGCGCTGCGCGTCGCCTTTGTCCGCGCGCCGAGCGTCGGCAGCGCGATCCGCCTCGCCGCGGACGTCCACGAGACCGCGATCATGGCGCCGCCGCTCAACGCGGCGATGGTGACCCGGTGGATCGGCGACGCGACGTTCGAGCGGCTGGTCGCGGCGATGCGCGGCGAGATCGCGTGGCGGGGGCAGCTGGCCGACGAATTGCTCGGCCTGGCGGGCGGGCGCTCGGGCGAGGGCTATCATCTGTGGTTGCCCCTGCCCGGCCATCTCCGCGCCGATGATCTGGCCGCAGCGATGCGACCGCTCGGTCTGCCGGTGGTGGGTTCGGGCAGCTTCGCGGTGGGGCGCGACGATAGCCAGGCAGTGCGCGTGTCGCTGGGCGGGTTGCTCGACCGGGAGCGGCTGGCGCGGGCGCTGCGCGTCCTGCACGGGCATCTCGGCCAATCGCCCATTAGACGGCTGCTTGCGCGACATCACAGCAGACTTCAATATGGATGTAGATGAGGGCGCGCATGGCGGCTACTGGTCATTCACCACTGATGAGTTCTCAGTGGACAGTTTCCCGTGGCAAGAAATGATGGGCATGATCTACATCTACCCCAGGCCAGCCAAGGGCGAGGGTTATATATCCTATGGTCGGCCGTCGCTCATGAATCAAGCCAGTTGGAAAGCTCTCAAAGATTGTCAGGGCGACAAGGATTGCATTTCTACGAATTATGAGAAGACATTGTGGCTGCCGAATAATCCTCAATGGGCTCCGCACGTGATTTGGCCGGTCAACCAGGCGCGCCTTGATCCGTCTTTGGGGTCAGGCATCGGGAGCTTCTCAGATGTGGCTGCAGGTGAGAATGCCTATGATGCATGCGATTACGCGGCACGTGGTACAAGTAGCGTCGTGAACAGTGCCATGAGCAGGTTTGTGTGCGCCAGGGATTACAATTGGATCAATCAAGGAAACATGTGGGATCTTGGCTCAGCGCCATTCACGGCTTTGGTTTGTCCGACCTTACGCTGGGATTGGAGGAATAATTGTCCGGCCGCCGGTTCAGAAATCTGCTCTGCAGATTGTCAGGCTGGCGATGGCGCCATAAGGATCTTTAATGAATGGGGCATCAACGTCGCACCGACTCCTGCGTTTTGCGACAAATTCTGCAAAGTCAGCACCTGTCCTAAGAAAGAGGATTATAATAAAATGTTGAGCCTGGACCCGGGTTCAGATCCACTGACGGTTCTGCAAAGGTGCAATGAGTCCATGATCAATTCGCAAGCTACAGGCCTGTTCAGGTATGCGAATGTGCCGGATCTGAGCGACCCGATCGAGCTTTATTTCTCTGGCCCGGATTATGAGCCGATGAAAGGCGAAAACTATTGGACTGAGCTGGCCTCAGATGCGGAGATCGCGACTTGGATGCAGGCTAAGACTTTGCCGGATAAGCCTTTCTATAATAATTTGCCGGCTGCGCAAAAAGCAGGGCTCAAGAATTTGGTTTCTTGGAGGGAGTTCTGGAGCAAGACCAAGAGCACTGTCCAAGTCTCAACTGACAAGGGTAATTATACGATCACTTCACAGCCAGGAGTCTCGACCAAAGCAGACTTCCAAAGCCCGTTCTGGCATTTTGCGAGCGTCATGCCGGATGGCACGATCAATGTCCATAACCAGTGGTCTAATGTAGCTGGTATCGGATTGCCGATTGATAAGACGCTTGGAGTCTATCAGCCTGACAGTTTGGATGCGGTTAAATACGGTAAGGGGATGTTAAGGCCATCAGGCATGGCTTGCTGGAATATTTGGGGAGCTGCCTGTAAATTCGGAAAAGGCACAACTGGCCGAGAGCCATGGGATAATCGATGCAGGGTTGAGATGTCCGGACCAGCCATAGAAAACAGTTATCTGAATTATCCTGAAGCCAGTGCGAATGCAACCTGGAAGATAGTTTGGAATTTGTATTTAGGTGGATCGGTTACTGTCTGCGAAACCGAAGTCAAACCAGATCAGAGTCGGTATAACCAAACCAACTGGTAATTATGAACAAAGTCGCAATTTGGATAGTGATAATCGGGGCCACTGTGCTGTTGGCAGCCGGAGGGATTTGGTATTTGCGAAACAGGACGACAGTAGTGATACCCTTGATCAGTCCCAAATCCAGTGTTCAAGGCCCAAAGTATGACCCGCCTTCGAAGTTCAAAGTTTTCGGAGCGACTAATTTCAGTGCGACCTCAAGCGAGAATCCTGAAACCATAATGACGACCTTGCCGGATAATTTAAGATAACAAATAATATGTTTGACTCTGTCCCATCCAATTTGCCGTTTGAACCAACCGGTTCACGCAACCCGCAACCCGCAACCCGCAACCCCGAACCATGGGAAGTTACAAGTTACAAGTTACAATACTCGGGTAAAAAAGAGCCTGACGATATTTTTGCGGAAATCAAAGACCCGGGTCTAGGCGTGGAAAATAAAAGGCCATTCGTGCCCCAAACCCCGACTCCACAAAAGTCCGGATCGAAAGTCTTGATTTTGCTGGGCATACCTTTTGTTGTCATTGCTCTTGGCGTCGGTGGCTGGTATATCTATGGTTCGCTGACCAATGGCACGAGCGTGAATCTGCCACAGCAAAAAGGGCTTGAGGCAACTGTCCCTTCTAGCTCAGAGCCGGACAACAACAGCCAAACCATCCAAAATCCAATACCTACACCTGATGATTCGCAGATGGCCGCGTCCCAAGCTTCCATCGGCATTTTACAGGCCCAGCAACAACAGGCTTTGACCGCAGCCTCGACAACGATCAACACAAGTTCGACTGAGCAGGTCGTGAATATACCCGTCACATCAGGCCAGGAAGCCAGTTCGACCCCAGTGCCAGCCAACATTGCCGTGCCCGTGGGTGCAGATCAGGATCAGGACGGTTTGACTGACGCAGAAGAAGCTTTATTAGGGACAGACCCAGCATCAAGGGACAGTGATGGCGATGGGTTTGAGGATTTAAGCGAATTGAAGAACGGTTATGATCCGGCATCGCGCTCCGGAAAGCTTGAGAACTCGTCTTACATCAAAAATGAGACAATCGGCAGTTTGCGGATCATGTTGCCTAAATCCTGGATCAAAAAGGCGGGCATGGGCAACTCGATCGTGATCGATACTGGCACGCCAGCCTCATTCACCATCTATTTGGAGCAGTTCGCCTCAGCCCAAACCTTGCTTGCCTGGCTGACGGATAAATATCCAGGCTCTTCAGCAGAGGATTATGTGCAAGATAAGGCAAAGAACGGGGATACTGTGATATACTCCAAAGACAAAACAAAAGCATGGCTACTGTCTGGCAATACGGTCTATTCTTTTAGCTATTCAACCAATGGCCAAGCCAATGAATTCGGGGAATTGTTTGACGTAATGGTCAAGCAGGCACAATCATCAAAATAATATATGCCAGACGAAGCGATAATCCCAAATACAGAGCAGACGTCGATGCAGACTCAAGCTGCACCGGCTGTTCCGATAGCGCCGGTTGAGACCGAAATACATGTGATACCCGACCAGTTTTATGGCGCTGCCCTTAAGACTAAAATTATCGAAAAAGAAAAAATGCAGCAATCAGGCGCGGCCTTGGCGCCGAAAAAATCCCACGTCGGTTTGATCGTGGGCGTGCTTTTGGTGCTTGCTATCGTGGGCGGCGGCGGATTTTTCGCTTATCAATATAAAGACCAGCTGTTCGCCAAGCCAGCGCCAACACCCGAGCCAGTGGTTCAAGCGCCGGTTGTCGTGGCGCCAATACCTGTACCAAGCGCGCCTACAGACCTTAAGGCGACTTCAACCAACCCGACCAGCATTTCTTTGTCATGGACTGACACGGCAAGCAATGAATCGGCTGTGCGCATAGAAAGGCGGAATGATACGGGCACTATATATGATCGTCTGACTGATTTGCCGCCTAATAGCTCCAACTTCCAGGACAATTCTGTCCAAGCAAGCACAGCGTATTTTTACCGCGTGATTGCGCGCAACGAAACCGGGGAGTCGGCGCCAAGCAATGAGGCGCAAGCTACGACTCAGGCTTTGCCGCCAGCGCCGCCTAAGCAGGAGCCTTTGCCGCCAGCAGGCCTGGATACTGATTCGGACGGTTTGACTGATCTGGAAGAAACGATTTTGAGCGCGGATATCAGGAATCCTGATACGGACGGAGACGGTTATTTGGACGGCAACGAGGTCTTCAACCTGTATGATCCGACGCGCAAGGCGCCAGCCAAGCTTTTGGGAGGCGGACAAGTCAAGGTTGCGGACGCGCCCATGGGCTGGTCTGTCACCATCCCGACCAAATGGAATTTGACTTTGGATCAAACCGACGGATCCCAGGCCACGGTTGATACTGGCCATGGCGAGATGTTTAGGATCAGCATCGAGAACAACGATCAAAACCTTTCGGTCATCGATTGGTTCGTGGCTCGCGAGCCGCAAGCCGATAAGACCAAGCTTATGCAGTTCAAATCCAAGAACGGCTATACAGGAATCATCGGGCCGGATCTGCTGACGACCTACATCCCTTGGGGAGACAAGATTTTTGTGTTCAAGTATGACATGGACAAACAGCCTTTCATCAATTTCAGGACTTTGTACTCCATGATCTTGAATTCTTTGGTCTTGAAAGGTCTGCCTCAAAAAATCGTTCCATCAGGCACGGGTCAGCTCCCGTTTGAACCGGGTGCAACCCAGCCTGGCACTGTCACCCAGCCAGCTCCGGTTTTCGCCACATCAAGCAGCGCGACATCTTCGACAATCTCTGGCACAGCCGCAGCGCAAACCTCAACAAAACCATGAGCACTAAGTTTGACTTGGAACTGACGATCCACGGGAAGGCTCCAGCAGGGATGTCGGAGAATATGATACGCAGGATCATAGAGAAATTCTCCAGAAAAAAAAAGCTCAAGCGCTTGGCCCTGGGTTTGGGGTTCGTTTCGGCGCGAGCCATGGCCGGAATCAACCAGAGCTATCGCGGCAAAGCCAGCCCGACAGATGTGCTTTCGTTCGGCTATGCCTTGGGCCGCGGTAATCTGGAAGGCGATATCCTGATTTGCCCGTCATTCGCCAAAACCAGCGCCAAGGAACAGAAAGTCGCATACAAAGAAGAACTGCAAAGACTGTTGATCCATGGGTTATTGCATTTGGCCGGGCATGACCATGCCAAAAAGGCAGAAGCGGACAAGATGTTTAAGTTGCAGGAAGGATTATTGAAAACAGTATGAACTTTTTCAGCAGCCTTGGGTCAAGTTTTAAGCATGCCTGGGATGGCCTGGTGGTTGCTTTTAAGGAAGAGCAGAGTTTCCGCATCCAGCTTTTCGCCGGGTTGTTGGTTACTGTACTCGCCCTGTTCCTGCCCTTGCAGCGCTGGGAGAGGAGCATCGTGATTCTGGTCATTGCGGCTGTGCTTGTGCTAGAATTGTTGAACAGCATCGTAGAAAGGTTTGTGGATATGCTGAAGCCTCGCGTGCACGAGTACGCCAGGCAAATCAAGGACCTGTCGGCAGCAGTGGTATTTCTTGTTGCCCTGACAGCGGTAATTCTGGCCATAGTGATTTTTTGGCCTTACCTTTATTTACTTGTACGCTTATGAAAGGTCGTTTGATTGCAGGGCTTGATCTAGGGTCTTCGGCCATCCGCATGGTCGTGGGCCAGGTTGTGCCTAGCCAAGACAAACATCCGCAGCTTTCGCTTATCGGAGCCACGGAAACAAAGTCGGATGGGATCACCAAAGCATCCATCAGCTCGTTTGAGGATGCGGTGAGCTCTATTTCGGCTTGCTTGGACCAGGCTGAACGCATGATTGGCCTGCCCATCAACGATACTTATGTGAGCGTCGGGGGTACGCAGATAACGGTCCAGGACGCCAAAGGCATCATAGGCATCAGCCGGGCTGATCAGACAATCCGCAAAGAGGATATGATCCGGGTGCTTGAAGCAGCGCGGACTTATGCCAATACCCCGAATTTCGAGATACTCCATGTCTTGCCCCGCAGATTCACGGTTGATAGCCAAAAAGACATAAAAGACCCGGTTGGCATGCAGGGCATCAGGCTTGAGTCCGAAGCCAAGATCATCCAGGGGTTATCCAATCATTTGCGCAATATCACCAAGGCTGTTTTCAGGACCAACGTGGATATTTCCGAACTGGTTTACGCGCCTTTGGCCGCGGCCGAGGCAGTTTCAAAAAAGCGCGAGCGCGAGCTTGGCGTATGCGTCATCAACCTAGGGGCTACTACGACCGGCATGGCTGTTTATGAAGATAATGACCTGGTGCATGCCGCGACCTTCTTGGTCGGTTCAGACCATATTACGTCTGATTTAGTCTATACTCTCAGGACTTCGTTTGAAATCGCTGAAAGGCTGAAACGGTCCAGGGGCAATGCCGTGCCAGCCAATTTCCAGAAAAGCGATGTAATTGATCTTAAGGACTATGGAGCAGAAACGAGCGAGGCTGTTCAGCTGGCTTTCATCTCAGAAGTGATCGAAGCCAGGGTTGAGGAGATATTGGAAAAAGTTGAAGCTGAATTGAAGAAGATAGAACGGTCAGGCATGTTGCCGGCTGGCATCATCTTGACTGGAGGCGGCGCCAAGTTGGCCGGAATCAGCGAAGTGGCCAGGCGCATTTTCCATTTGCCGGCATCCATCGGGTCGTCCACCTTGGAAAGCTCTGTACCCGAGTTGGTCCAAGACCCGGCTTTCAGTACAGCGGTCGGACTGGTGCAATGGGGTTTTGAGGCTGAGAAGCAGGGCGAAGAGGGTGTGAGTTTGACTGGATCCATGAAGCAGGCTGGGAGTATGTTTTCTAAGGTAACTGATCCATTGAAAAAGATATTTAAGAGTTTCATGCCGTAGACAGCGAATATCGAATGTCCGCTCTGCTGAATATCGAATGTCGAATTATGTCAGAAGAGGTTCAGGGGAAAAAGATAAGGGGATTTTACGACTTAGATGTCTGGAAAGAAGGGCATAAGTTGGTCTTATTGGTTTATGGATTAACTAAAATATTCCCCAGAGATGAGATTTTTGGGCTTACTAGCCAGATGAGGAGATCGGCAGTTTCGATTACCTCGAATATCGCAGTTGGGTGCGGAAGAAGAGGATTG
>CAZPAP010000052.1:0-7398 GCA_964584725.1 uncultured Gammaproteobacteria bacterium | reverse complement strand
GGTACTGTCAGCACCAAACTGGAATCATAAGTCGGGCCTTTGTAGTTCCAATAATGCCAGCCCATGCCCAGTTTTTTGGAGGCGCGGATGACATCTTGGATCCAAAGCGGCTGGCCGGTATTCTTATTCTGGAAGACAGTACCGAACTCGAAGAGGATCACAGGGAATTTGTCCGGTTCCGCGGACTCCCACACCTTTTTTAAAGCATTGTAAACCGCGTCAGCCTTCCATGCAGCTGAAGGATAGGTCGCGATGACAGCAGCGCCATTCACGCCCCAGCTTACATTCTGATGGGTGAATCCAAGCGGCTGATAAAAGTGGATTGATCTGGCGACCTGAGGGTCTTGGATTTCCGGATAAACAAAATACGGCAGATTGTCTTTCATTACCATGCCTGGTTGTACGATCAAGATGTGGTTTTTGTCGTAAATGCGTATTGATCTTGTCGTAGCCTGCATCAATTTTTGGTAAGCCTCAAAATCCCAAGTCGCTGGCTCGTTCATTATGTCATAGCCCCAGATGGTTTTTTCGTTGGCATAGCGCCGCGCGATTTCGCGCCACACATCAACATACCTGCCTTTGAGCCATGGGTCGTTCCAAAAAACTTGGTTCTCAGGATACACATTATAATCTTGAGCCATGCCGCCGGTCGGGATGTGCATGTCCAGCACGAGTTTGATGTTGCTGGCTTTGGCGTAGCTGACAATCGTGTCCAGCCAAACAAAACCTTTAGCTGAAAATTTGTGAGGCGGCTTTACATCCTGGAAATAATCAGTCTTGATTGCCAAGCGCACTGAATTGAAGCCTGCTGCCTTGAAATCCGCGAAATCTTTCAGCGTGATCCATTTGCTGTTCGGCGTGGTACTGGTGGAGCTCCAGAGCGAAATGTTGTCCAAATGGTTTATTCCTACTGGCACGAACCTGTTCGCATCAAGCCAGAGCTCATTGTTGGACACGCTCACAAACCCAGGCTCAGCCGCGTAAGACTGGCACGCAAACATAAAAACGCCTGCGATCGGCAAGAGTGATGCTAGAATGAGTTTGAGGCTGGATTTCATGCTTGACTTGCTGGCTTTATGTTCCTAAGATAAAGCTAATGCTACATCTGATTTTATGAATATGCAAACCGAACTGATCGCTTTGAGCATGACCAAACAAGAAGCCATGGAATGCATGCGCGCTTGTTTGATGATGTCCTTGGTTGAAGATGAGACGCGCGTCCAACAAGGCTATGAGCCCATGGATTTTCCGGTTCTGGCGCAAAGGCTGGCTAGCTTGCTGGGTGTCAAAGAAGCTCAGATGGATGGCGTGGCCAACAGCTTGTCCGAAGATCTTTGGTCTTATGCCTGGTATGTCTATACCAATGAATGGGCTTGGTTTAAGGCTGAGCGCCAAGCGCGGGTTGAATTGGGGTTAAAGGAAGGGGAGAAGAGCCCAGAGCTGCGCAAAAAGGCTGAAAAATTATACAAGAAAAATTTTGAGGCTTATGCGGCCGAAATAGACATGAAGCCCAAAAACGAAAAAACAAAAGAGGCAAAGCCTAGACCAAACCGTCAGGGGCCGGTCGTGTAATCGATTTGGTTGATAGGCTGTTCCGAACTATAGCCAGTGTTGGACGAAGATGAAATCTGACTTTGAGGCGCGCCCCAAGCGCTTCCTATCCTGGATGAGATGAGGATCGTTGCACCTATATATAGAACCAAAAAAATTCCAACAATAATGAAGAAAGGTTTGTGCAACTCCATGGCGCCGCCTGCAAAAGAGCGGATGAGCAGGGCTAGGCCAAGGACTGCTAGGGCAATAATTATTTCAATCATAAGCTGAATCTACCCTATATATAGCATTTTGAAGGGTCTTTCGCAAGCCCTGGTCAAAGCCCGAGAAGGCCCCTGAGCCTATTCAAAATTAACAAAAGGCAGTAAGGTATGTAGGCCAAAAAAATTATGGCCTATTCAAAGGCTCAGACGCAAAAGTTATTGGAAATTTTTGGCCTAAATAAGCCAAAAATTGACGATACAGAAGAAAAGATAACAGTCCATGCGGCAGTGAGCAGGTTTGCTTTTTTTTACGAGAAAATCCGCAATTTGGTGGACTACAAAGATGAGCACTTGATCCGTAAATCAGCCATTTTACGCATGCTCAAAAGGCTGTGCTTGCTGGAAAGCGACCCCAAAGTCATAGCTGAGCAGCTGATCCGTGAGTTGATTGCAGCTAAATACTTGCCCAATGGCGCCTTGCCCCTCTCATTGATAGATGAAGTGTCTTGGCGCATCTATAAGCTCCAATTGGTTTTGAGCATTAATGCCGGGCCTGAATCCCATGCTGAATGGGTGCGGTCCATGATCGCAGTTGAGCTTGAGGATCTGTTGGTTGATGCCAGCAGCGAAAAAGCCCTTGCGTCATTTTTGTTTGACCGCATCAGCGGATCGATCAAAGTCAATGGCATGGCCATGGAACAGAGCGTCCTTAAACTCCAGATATATATTGCGTGCTTCAGGACTCTGTTCAAAGCTGACGATGAAATAATCGGCTATAAGCTGGTGCGCGCTTTTTTCCCTGAATGGATGTCGCCCCAAAGCTGGATGCAAGAACCGCGTCCGATCGCCGAAAGGCTAGTGGCCGTGGAAAGGCGCGTCAGGCTCCAACTCAAGCATCCCTTAGCCCTCAAGTTCCAGAAAGTCGTAAAGCCTTGGGCCGTGGCTTTGAATCTTTTGCGACAGGTGGTTGTGCTTAAGCCGATCGAGGCGTCTGCTTTGCTGGAAAAGCCAGAAGCGCTAAGAGCAGCAATCTCTAACGTGGCAGATGAGCGGTATGCCGAAGCCAAGGTAAAAGTGAGGCGTGCCACTGCCAGGGCGACTTTGTATTTGTTTTTGACCAAAATGATCCTGGCTTTGATTCTGGAAGCACCGACTGAATTGCTGTTATACGGTGAATTGCACTGGAAGGCCTTGGTCGTGAATCTGTCGTTCCCGCCTTTGACCATGTTTTTGGTCGGTTTGTTCATCAGGATACCAGGCGCAGACAACACGGAGTGCATCCAGCGCGCTTTGGGCGAGCTATTGGTTGATGAGCCTGTTTCTGGCCGCATCATCTCAGCTCCGGTGAAAAGAAGCCCGCTAGCCAAGACCATGCTCACGCTTACTTATGGTTTGACGTTTTTGATAACTTTTGGCGGCATCTGGCTATTGCTTGAGAGGATCTCATTCACCTGGGTATCATCTTTGATCTTCATCTTCTTTTTGTGCTTGGTCAGCTTTTTCGCCTACCGCATCAGGCTTGGCGCACGCGAATACGTTGTCATAGACGGCAAAGTCACATTGTGGAGCTCGCTTGTAGATTTCTTTAGCATTCCGATCCTTCGTGCCGGCCGAATGCTTTCGTCCACGATCACTCGCTTGAACGTCTTTTTGTTTTTCTTTGATTTTATTTTTGAAGCGCCTTATAAAATGTTCCTTGGTTTGCTAGAGGAGTGGTTTGCCTTTGCCAAGGAAAAGAAGGACGAATTACAGCCATGAGCTTTCAAATATCAAAAATTTCCAGCAAATCCTCGGCTAGGCGAGGGGTTTTGAGCACGCCGCATGGAGAGATCCAGACTCCGTGTTTCATGCCCATTGCCACTAAGGGCGCCGTCAAAACCTTGTCGTCCGCTGACATGGAAAAACTGGGCGCGTCTATTTTGCTATCCAATACTTATCATCTGTATCTGCGCCCAGGCCTAGATGTCCTCAGCGCTTTTAAGGGTCTGCACAACTTCATGGACTGGAAAGGCCCGATTTTGACTGACTCAGGCGGCTATCAGGTTTTTTCTTTGGCCAAGCGCCGCAAGATAACCGAAGAGGGCGCTGAGTTTGCCTCGCATATAGACGGATCAAAGCACATGCTTACACCTGAATTGTCCATGCAGATCCAGCAGACCATCGGCAGCGATATCAGCATGGTTTTGGATGAGTGCGCGCCTTCGTCCATGGGCTTGGAAACAATGAACCAATCTGTTGCTCGCACCACGCGCTGGGCTGAGAGATCCAAGACATACTTTGAACACAATTTGAGCTCATCAAATAATCCAGGCGCCCAACTCTTTGGCATTGTCCAAGGCGGGGTAGATGATGCGCTTAGGGTCCAACATGCTGAGGATCTCAAGAAAATAGGTTTTGACGGCTATGCGATCGGCGGTCTTTCGGTTGGCGAACCCTTTGAAGATTCATGCCGCATCGTGTCTGCGCTCAATCCTGTTTTGCCGCAGGACAGGCCGCGTTATTTTATGGGCGGAGCAAAGCCGCACGAGATCGTGGAATATGTAAAAAGGGGAGTAGACATGCTTGATTGTGTTTTGCCTTCACGCAATGCCCGCCACGGCCTGCTTTATCGCTTTGTACATGACGACATCACCAAGCCTGATTTTTACGAAACAATCCACGTCACCAACGCGCAATACGCGACTGACGTAACTCCTCTATGTCATCTTGAGCGAAGCGAGTTAGACGAGCGCAGTCGAAAGATCTGGTTTGATCAGAACGAACCAGATCCTTCGGCTCCGTCGGACTCCGCTCAGGATGACAATAAGAACGACGTAGGACGTGAGTTGTCCCGCTATTCCCTGGCTTACATCCATCACTTATTTACTGTTGAAGAAATGCTGGCATACCGCTTGATGACCCTTGCAAACATTAAGTTTTATTTGGATTTGATGCAGAAGATCCGCCTGGCGATTGAGGAAGGGAGGCTGTAGATCAGACGCAAAGCCAACCTTGACAAAAGCCCCAATATCCTGTATAGAATTGCGGAAGACAGCCACATAGGAGGTTTGGAGATGGCAATGCTGAAATCGCTCGTCGTACTTTTCACACTACTGGTCACGTCAGCCTGCGCGCCAGATCTAGTAGCGCCCAAGGTCACGCGGCCAAAGGCACCGACCCATCAAGCTGCAGCTCCGGCTTCGAGCGAGCCTTCTGCGAAGGCCGAAGAAGTACAGAAAAAGGAGTGCAAAGAAGCCGATGGATTCACTCTCGTGAATGGAGAGTGCGTAGAAAAAGAGGTGAAGCCCAAGGAAGAGCCCAAGCCAGAGCAACTAGTTGTGGGCGTGCAATGCGCCAAGAACGATCTTGCTGACTGCAAGCTCCAATGCGAACGCGGCCATATAAACAGCTGTGTTGATCTGGGCAACATGTACTCCATGGACTCAAGCCCAAAGAAAGATTACGCACTCGCTTTGCAGGCTTTTACCAAGGCCTGTGATGCAGGGAACCAGATTGGGTGTGTTTCGGTGGGGTGCTTGTACGACTTGGGCCACGGAGTCCCGCAGGATCATATCAAAGCAGCCGGTTTTTATAAGGCTGGCTGCGAAAAAGGGGCACTTGGAGGGTGCACCTTGCTGGGATTCATGTATCAATATGGTCGTGGATTCGCTAAGGATTACGTACGTGCCGCCGCCCTTTTTAAGCAAGCGTGCGATGGCGGAGAATACGATTCTTGCAATTTTCTTGCCAGGCTTTATCTGGGGGGCAAGGGTGTAGCCAAAGACCTGAAGAAGGCTGCGACACTGTTCAAGAAGGCTTGTGATGGTGGTGAAAAGCTTGGCTGTGAGGCAGCAGCGCTCATGGCCAAGATGGAAGCAACCAAGACATGGAAAACCATGGGCGTGTCCGAATTCAAGCTCTATGCCACGAAGATCGTGGACGTACGCGTGTTGGCCAACCCCGGGCTTGCCCTGTCCGCCATGGGTTTGATGACCATTGCGATGAATCCGAGGACCTCTGCCGCTCAGAAGGAGGCCCAAGTAGCTGAGTTCTACGCCAACACCTTCTTCGCTGAAGACGTGCTGATCGTGGACGATCATTTCAAGGTCTCGCCTCGCTTCATAGGCTGGTACAAACAGGCAGTCCCCATCCTGGCCAGAGTGCGCGCAAACTGCATTCAAGAGTGTCTTGAATCAGATGTCCGAGCGACTCGGGATGCGTGTACGGCTCGTTGCAGTAAATACTGAGTTTGTTTAGTCTCTCAGCCTCGTGCGTTCCATCTAGCGGATCGCGTGCGAGGCTTTTTTTGTTGTCATTTCGAGTGGCTACGAGAAATCCCTTGTCTAATTAATTGATGGTATTACAAACAAGGGATCTCTCACATTCGTTCGAGATGACAAAAGGGGGCTGGCGCGATAACATCCCAGGCATGGAAAATCTGTTGGAAAATCTGAATGAGCCGCAGATTAAGGCCGTGACGCATGAGTCTGGGCCGCTTTTGATTGTCGCAGGCGCGGGCACGGGCAAGACAACAGTGCTGACGCGGCGCTATGCCTGGCTCATGCGCGAGAAAAACCTGACCACGGATGATATTTTAGCTTTGACCTTTACGGAAAAGGCAGCGCAAGAAATGGAGGATCGCGTTCTGCAGATGCTGCCCAACGGAGCTTATGATTTTTGGATCAATACTTTCCATGGTTTTTGCCAGCGCATTTTGGAGCGTCATGGCTTGGAAATCGGCATACCAAATACTTTCCGCATTTTGACTGATACTGACGCTTGGATTTTGCTCAAACGTCATTTAGATGAGCTGCCGCTCGATCACTATCGGCCGCTGGGCAATCCAGTCAAATTCCTCCATGCCATCATCCGCCACATTAGCCGGGCCAAAGACGAGTGCATCTCGCCGGAGAAGTATTTGGAGTTTGCGCAAAATGCCGTGCTGGACGAAGATTCGGAAATCGCAGACGGTGAGCGCAAACGTTTGGTCGAACTCGCGAATGTATATGCAGCCTACCAAAAAATCATGCGCGACGAGGGCGCTTTGGATTTTGGCGATATCATCCTGGAGACTCTGCGCTTGTTCAAGGAGCGCCCGGCTGTGCTGGACAAGTATCGCAAGCAATTCAAATACATCATGGTGGATGAGTTCCAGGACACGAATTGGTCGCAGTATGAGTTGATCAAATTGTTGGCTGGGTCTGCGCGCAATATCACGGTAGTGGGGGACGATGACCAAGCTATCTACAAATTCCGCGGCGCATCTTTGGCCAACATCCTCCAATTCAAGGATGACTATCCGGACGCGGCCACTGTCGCGCTCATCAACAACTACCGCTCGGGCCAGGAAATCCTGGATACGGCTTATACTGTCATCAGCAACAATAATCCGCATCGCCTTGAGATTTCGCTGGCTGACCAAGGTCTGTCCAAAAAGCTTGCAGCCCACAAGGGCCAGTGCTCAAACGTGAAGATTGAGTGGTTCGGCAATCTGGAACAAGAAGCAGAATGGGTGGCAACTGACATCAACGCGCGACATACGCCTGATTTGCCTTGGAGCCAGTTCGCGATCCTGGTCCGGTCTAATGACGAAGCTTTGCCGTTCGTGGATGCTCTGGCGCGGCGCAACATCCCTTTCAAGTTTTTCGCTTTGCGCGGTTTG
>CAZPAP010000051.1:0-7629 GCA_964584725.1 uncultured Gammaproteobacteria bacterium | reverse complement strand
ACGCTCTCCACCAAAACCCTGACAGTCTGGCCCAAATATTTCTGGTTTTTACGCAAGGCAGTCTCTTCCATCAATTTCTGCAAAGCCTCCCACCGGCTCTTTTTGACCTCTGGCGCAATATCATCCTCGTACAGCCGAAATGACAAAGTGCCTGAGCGCGGGCTGTATTGCGCGTTGTATGAAATATCAAAATCACATTCACGATAAAGATCCAATGTGTCTTCAAAGTCCTTGTCGGTTTCGCCTGGGAAGCCGACAATGATATCCGTGCCCAAAGCAATGCCTGGACGCGCTGATTTTATTTTTTCGATCAAAGCCAGATATTGCTCGCGCGTGTATTTACGGTTCATCCTGCGCAACACATCGTTTGACCCGGACTGCACAGGCAAATGCAGATAATTGACTTGCTTGGGCAATCTCAAGGCATCAATGACCTGATCATCCATTTTTATGGGGTGCGGCGCTGTCCAATGCACGCGCTCTATTTGAGGCAAGTTGTTGATTTCCCAAAGCAAGGCCGCATAATCGTTCTGAAATGGATTTTCCACGCTAAACGAGCCTGGGTCCGGCGCTTTGTAGGCATTCACTGCCTGGCCTAGCAAGGTGACTTCTGCTGCGCCTGCTTGCGCCAAATCCACGACTTCCTGCATGATGGCCGCGACAGACCTGTTCTTTTCCAAGCCGCGGGCATAGGGCACTGCGCAATATGTGCAGAATTGGTTGCACCCGGTTTGGATCGTGACATAAGATTTTGTCTTGGACTCACGCAAAGGCTTTACTTCAAGATAATCATCCCCAGTCACTGTTGTTTCCAGCGTCCATTCAGGACGCAGCTCCAACAACCATTCCGGCAAATGCACCATGTCTGTTGTCGGAAAAAACAAATCAGCGAAATGCAAGCGCCTGCGCAATGCTCCATCCTTATCCCGGCCAGCCATGCACCCCGTGACAGCGATCACCACGTCTGACCCGGCCTTTTTGCGCTCAGCCAACTCTTCCATACTGCCGTAGATCCTCTGTTCTGCATGCTCGCGGACCGAACAAGTGTTGAATATGACAAAATCAGCCTCCTCCTGGCATGTTGCGGGCAAAAAACCCAGGGTTTCCAAAATCGCAGACAGCCTTTCTGAGTCATTGTGGTTCATCTGGCATCCATAAGTTTTGACCCAGTAGGTTGGACTCTTCATGTGCGCGAGAGTATCATATTCATTGAATAAAGTCCACGTTTTTATGAGCAAGACACTAACCGCGGATCAACAGGCCAGGATCAAAAAAATCATGAAGGATTTTCATGTTGAAATTGACGCTGTAGTGGACAAACACCGCAAAAAAATCAATTCCATCCTTGAGCGCGCATCCGAAGAAAAACTCAAAAAACTCCGCGAGACCATCAACTCAAGCGTTAAGCGCTAAAGTTTGATGAAATTCCCAGATCTTTGCAGATTTTCTTTGCCAAAAAATTATCGATTTCGTTATGTCGTGGCACGGTAGATACTCGGTTCAGTATCGGATTGATAAAAACACTATGATTGGCGCCTTCGCGCACAAAAATACAGCTGTTCAGTTTTAAATGTTTGAGCAGATCCCTCCGCTTCATAAATCAGACGACTACTCGTTCCCGAATAACTTTTCCGCGCGGACGATCCTTTTTTGACAAAAGTTTATTTGTTTCCAAAACCAATACCAAGGCTTCTTTTAGGTTAGCCTTCGCTTCTTTCAATGTCTCTGCCTGTGTATTTACACCCGGAATCTCTTCAATCCAGCCGAGATACCATTTACCATGTTTTTGATAGACAGCGGTAAAACTCATATGCTTCTATGTTGCCTCCCGCCACGAAATAAGTCAATTAAAATTCATTAAAGCAAATCGATATAAAAAAGGACCCAAGGGAACCAAGGTCAAAAAACCAAGATTCCCTCAAGTCCCAAGAGTCAGAGTACCGAGTGCCTTTTACTCCCGAAGAGCCGGAACTGAGAAGTCGAAGCTGCAGTGCTTGCGGTCGTGCGCGCTGACGAGCACATTACGGGAGCCGCGGTGGAAATCGACGAACACGACGCCCTGCCACGCTTCGGCGCAATCCTCGGGGGTGTTGACCTCATAACCAGCGGCAAAAAGTCCGAGGCGCTGATTGTGGTCGATAGCGCAGATCATACCCCAGAAGAGCCATGCGATGACAAGTTGTTCGTCAGCAAGCGACCCTGAACCTCGCACTACCGTAACGCTTTCGCGTTTGCGATATGTGTCGAGGTCAGCGACAATCCACTCCACACATGCTTTGTGTGTGTGATTGCCGTTCAGCAGGCGGAGACGCTCCACCGGCTCGCCCTTGTATGGCGCCTTGTCAGAGTGGAGAAGTCCCAAACGCCGGAAGTTCTTCTCGCCGAAGACGTGCTTGATGCGAGCGCAGTGTGCCTCAAAGGTCTTGGCCACGCCCTCATCCCCCTCGCCGAAACGAATGCGGAACGAGCGGTACGCGTGCTTGCCTTTGGGCCAAGCCGGTGCGGTCGAGGCAAGACGAGCAAAGTCTTCCTCGGTGATTCCCCACTTCTCCTCGTCGTTCGCACGGCGTAGAGCAGTGAGCTGTTGCTCGACAGTCATTTCGTAGGGATTCTTGTCAACGAGATCGAATTGCTGGTTGATGAACTGAACGAGCAGAGCCGCATTGCCGCGACCGCGCATCCAATCCGTGTGGGTGGTCGTTCCGCCAGCCTCTCCGAGGCTACGAAGCGTTGCCGACAGTTCGTTGTGCTTGATTTCCGTAATGGGGTTGGCCATGGGCGTCACCCTTTCTCTGTGCAAGCCGCCGACTGTCCAGACCTCGGGATCATTCCCGAAGACGTGGAGTTGTCATTTATTGAAAGCGGCGGATCATCCACATGATTCTGGATTCCCTTTTTCAAGGGAACGACACATGAAGAATACGCCGTTTTCAAATCAATTTTTTCAATGTTCAATACGTCAATTTAGCACAAAACAGGGTTCTTGTCAATACCCGAGCAATCCCCCTGTATTCCGACTTTTTTCTTACTTTTTGGCTAAACTCTGCCTAATTCCGCCTCTTCAATTTCCATCAGCCGATTGTATTTTTCAACTCTTTCTGAGCGCGATAAAGAGCCGGTTTTGATGAATTCTGATCCGCAGGCCACGGCCAGGTCCGCGATTGTGGTGTCAGACGTCTCGCCAGAGCGGTGCGAGATGCTGGTCGCGAATCCATTTTCGTGAGCCAAGATGATGGCCTCTGCCGTTTCAGTCAAAGACCCGATTTGGTTCGGTTTGATCAAAATGGCATTGGCTGCTTTTTCTTTTATGCCTTTCTGCAAGCGCTTGACGTTGGTCACGAAAAAATCATCACCCACGATCTTACATTTCTTTCCGATCTTGGGCATTATCTTTTTCCAAGATTCCCAATCATCCTCAGCGAACGGATCTTCGATGCTCACGAACGGATATTTGCTGACCCAATTCAGATACCTCTCCTGCAATTCCTTGGCCGAATATTTTCTGCCTTCAGCCTTGAAATAATAGATTCCTTTTTCATAAAATTCCGATGACGCGACGTCGGTGGCCAAAGCGATTTCCTTGCCGAAGTTATAACCGGCTTTCTTAGTGGCTTCTTTCAGCATTTCAAATGCATCCTCCACTTCCCTGAGCTTTGGCGCAAACCCACCTTCATCGCCAACGCTGGTCGAATATCCGTTCTCAACCAAAATCTTTTTCAGGGCATGGAAAACTTCGGCTCCGGCCCTGATTCTTTCGCGCATGGTTTTTTGCTTGGGTACGATCATGCACTCCTGGATGTCCATTGACCAATTGGCATGCGCTCCGCCATTCAGCACATTCATGGTCGGTGTCGGGAGTGATGGACCCTTGGGAAAGGCATAGATATCGCACAAAATCTGCCACAATGGGCGTTCTGCTGCGACTGCGTGAGCTTGCGCGCAAGCCAGCGATACAGCCAGGATGGCATTGGCTCCGAGTCTTTTCTTGTTCTCTGTCCCGTCCAGCTCCAACATGATGCGATCGATGTCTTTTTGCTTGCGCACATCCAAACCCTGCAATATCGGATAGATTTTTTTGTTGACATTAGTTACAGCTTTGAGCACGCCTTTGCCGCCATAGCGCTTGCCTCCGTCGCGCATTTCCAAAGCCTCGTGCGAACCAGTGGATGCACCAGATGGCACCTTAGCCTCAGCACTCGCGCCGCCTTTGAGCGTCACTCGGCAGGCAACAGTCGGGTTCCCTCTGGAATCCAGTACCTCACGCGCCTGGATTGATTTGATGTTGAATTTACCAAACATATTATTTTTTAGATTTCTTGGCTTTAGGCTTTTTCGCTGTAGGACGTTTGACCTTTTGCGTTGCGGGTTTAGGGTTGTGCGTTGTGCATATAAGCGCAAGTATTCCAGGTAATTTTCCGCGAAGGCCTATGTATTCCAAAAGTGCTCCCCCACCCATGGAAATATGGTCTATCCATTCGCTCATACCACTCTCTATCACGACCGGCACAGTATCTCCGCCGCCGACTAAGCCAAATGCCTTGCCCTTGCTGCGCATTGCGACAGCCTGAGCGATCACTAAAGACCCATGCGAAAAAGCCGGGATCTCGGTAACGCCTAGCGGTCCATTCCAAAGGATGGTTTTTGCGCTCTTGATTATCTGTGACCAACTGCGCATGGTTTTTACTCCAATGTCACCGATCATGTCCGTCTTGCTGATTTGTTTGATGGCAACGCACTTAGGCTTGGCTCCAGGCGCAATCTTTTTTGCGACCAATACGTCTTCAGGCAAAATAATTTTTGGGCTTTTGAGCGCCTTAGCCAGCTTGATGGACTCTTTATCTGCCAGCGACTTGCCCAGGCTGAGTTTTTTGGCCGCGAAAAACGCGTTAGCCATGGCTCCGCCAATCAAAACTTTGTCAGCCTTGGGCAATAGCGAGGCTATGACCGGCATCTTCGTCTCTAATTTCGCTCCGCCCAAAATAAGCACAAAAGGTTTCTTAGGATTTTTGAGGACCTTGTCTGCTGCTTCAATCTCTTTGATCAGTTGGGGGCCAGCAGCACTAGGCAACAGTTTTGCGATTCCGACTACGCTGGCATGCGCCCGATGGCAGGACGCGAATGCATCGTTCACGAAAACTTCGCCTAAGCTCGCATAGGCCTTGGCCAGAGCTGGATCATTTGTTTCCTCTCCAGGATAAAAACGCACGTTCTCAAGCAAAAAGACGCTCCCTGGCTTGCCGACCTGGATCGATTTCAAGGCCTCCAGCCTTTCTTGTTCATCTATCAGGTTTTCCCCGCAAAAATGGATTGGTTTTTCCAGATACGTCTCAACCAACGGCAACAACCTTGCCGTCGACAGTTTCTTATCAATTTTGAATTTTGAATTTTGAATTTTTGGTTTCAAGGGCCTGCCAAGATGCGTCAAAACAATGACCTTGCATTTTTGTTTGCAAAGTTCGCGGATCGTTTCTATTGATTCTTGTATTTTCAATAAATCCCCCTGTGCCGGTTTTTTATGCAAAGGTATGTTCCAATCCAACCTAAGAAGCACTGTTGCTCCATGCAAATCTTTTATTGATTTCAAGCCCTCCATACGCCAGTATGATAGCACATCCACTAGCTCTCCCCAAACTTTTACCTGGCTCAATCCACGCCGACATCAACTACTAAAATCTCGGGCGGACAAAGCAAGCGCACTGGCGGCCCGACAACTCCCAAGCCGCGCGAAATCAACAACCTGACGCCATTTATTATTTTCATGCCCACGTCTGCTTTGCGCCCCAGCTTTGACGGAATATCAATACAACCGATCAAAGGCAACCTGATTTGGCCGCCATGGGTATGCCCGCACAAGACTAAACTGGAGCCTTCGTTCAGACACAAGGCCGAATCCGGCGAATGAGCCAAAATAAGTTGCACATCTGCAGACGGTAGGCAGGTCACGCCCATTTCAGCGTCATCCATCCCAAAAATCTTCAACTCTGCTCCTTCGTGCCTAAAAGACAAGCCTGTATTCGTGATATTGACCATGCCCCACTCTTTGAGCACATTGGAAATTTTTTGCGGGTTGTCCGAGTAATCGTGGTTGCCCAGCACGAAATATTTACCTGCTGCTTTGATCTGCGAAATGGGCTTGAGTTTTGCGATGTGATCGCTGTTCCAAACAACAAAATCTCCGCCAAGCAGTAAAATATGCGGGTTCAATCCCTTGACTCTTTCGGCTATCCGCTCAAACCTGGCCTGGGTGCTGGCCTCATTGGCATGCAAATCAGTCAACAACACGACCCTGATCCAATGTTTTGGATTCTTTGACAAAGCTTCTTTATATTTGGATACGGTCAGCCTTCTCGGAGCCAAAACAATGGCATAAATCAACATCAGCTCGCAGGCCAGCATGGAATAGACAACCCATTGCCGGCCGACAATCAACCCGTAAACAAGCAAAATGATGCCAAAAATGCCCAAAAAAAGCAGGGCTAAATCAAATAATATGATTGTTTCAAGTGATTTTTCCAGGTTCAGCCTTTTCATAAGCCCTGATGGACTTATAGATTCTTGCCTACCACCAGCGCCATGTCAACTAGCCTTTGCGAATAGCCCCATTCATTGTCATACCAAGCCACGACCTTGAGCAAATCTCCGCCGATTACGTTGGTCAAAGCCAAATCAACTATGCATGAATACGGGTTGCCTACGAAATCGCTGGAGACTAACGGTTCGTCGGATACATCAAGGATATTCTGCCATCTTTTTTGTTTACTCGCGTTCTTAAACGCTTGATTCACTTTTTGGATCGTTACTTTTTTCTTGGTGACGATCGTGATGTCGGACAGCGAAGAGACTGGGACTGGCACGCGAATCGCCAAGCCATCAAACTTGCCTTTCAGATTTGTCAGAACTTCGGTCACGGCTTTGGCCGCTCCGGTTGTAGTCGGCACGATATTCTCTGCTGCGGATCGCGCTCTGCGCAGATCTTTGTGCGGCCCATCCTGCAATACCTGGTCTGCCGTATACGCATGTACGGTCGTCATCAAAGCTTTTTTGATGCCAAAAGCCTCGTCAATCACGGCCATGACTGGCGCAATGCAATTCGTGGTGCAAGATGCATTGTTGATGACCTTGAATTTTTTACCCGCATCCTCGTGGTTCAAGCCCATGACATATGTGGGTACGCCTCCACCTTTGGCCGGTGCGCTCATGATCACGCGCTTAGCGCCGGCTTTGATGTGCTTGCCGGCTGATTCCAAATCCGTGAAACGACCCGTACACTCAAGTACGATTTCCACGACAAGTTTTCGCCATGGCAAAGCCTCTGGATCTTTCTCGACAAAGACGGGAATTTTAACGCCATTCACCAACAGCGCATTTATTGATGAAAACACTTCTTTGCCGAACAAATGATCCGAGATGCCATGCTTGCGAAGATGTTGCCGTTCAAACGACGCGGCCATCGAAGCATGGCTCCGGTGACAATAGAGCTCGCGCGTGCCATCCGTTTCCGCAATCGCTGCCTGTAGCAACGTCACCTGCCGCTGGTTGCGATACGTTTGCTGCAACCGTGCAAACGCGGCCGGCTGCGGCGCAACCAGCACCCCGCGAAGGGTGGTCGTTTCGCCCAACCCTCGCAGG
>CAZPAP010000050.1:0-8363 GCA_964584725.1 uncultured Gammaproteobacteria bacterium | reverse complement strand
TGCAAAAATGGTTTCAGGCACAATGGATACGCCTTGGGCCTGGGTAGGAAGCATAACGAAAGGCTGCTGCCAATCTGTCATGAAACCAGGGTGCGTGTCTGTTTCCAGGATGACCGGATTGTATTTGTCTGCATGTCCGAATTGGATGCCGTCTTCCTCGACTTTGAACGGCACGCCCACGCGGCGGATGGCATTCAAAAACGAAAGCATGTCGTCTTGGCGCGCATGGCGCACAAAAATCGATCCGCCGGTAATGGCTGCCACGATTCCGAAAGATGCGGCCTCGATCCTGTCCGGCAAAACAGAATGCTCAGTGCCATTCAGCTTATCTACACCCTCAATCACCCAAGTCCTGTTCGCGTCCAAGTTGATGATAGCGCCCATGGATTGCAATAATCTGGCCGTATCCATGATCTCCGGTTCAATGGCTGCATTTGCGATTGTGGTTGTGCCTTGGGCTTTCACGGCCGCGAACATCAAATTTTCCGTTGCGCCGACCGAAGGGAACGGAAGTTCGATCATGGTTGCCTTCAGTTTTTTGGCGCGCGCAACATAATATCCGTCTTCATTCACGATTTCAGCGCCCATTTTTTCCAAACCTGCCAAATGGATATCAACCGGGCGTGCGCCGATTTTGCAGCCGCCAAGTGCTGGAATGCGCGCTTCGCCGAAACGATGCAATAACGGACCCATCAGCAAGATGGGGATGCGATTTTTGCGGCTCAAAGCTGAAGCGACTTCGCTGGTGCACAAACTGCCGGCATTCACGATGCAAGTATTGCCCTCGCGCTTCACTTCCACGCCCAGGCTGACAAGCATATCAATAGTGGCTGATACGTCGCCGATATCCGGCACATTGTGGAGGATGACTGGTTCGTCCGTAAGCAAAGCAGCCACCAATTGCTTGGTAGCGGCGTTCTTGGCTCCGCTGACCGCGACTTCGCCGGACAATGGGCGACCGCCCCGGATCAAGTAAGCCTTGGTCTGAACGACCTTTTTAGCTTGAGTTTGTGTAGGCATAATCACTCTCTAACGAACTGTGGCCGCAGTTGATGACGTTGCAAGCGGCAAATACCTTGGCGAAGTAATGTACTCAACCCAGGTCGTGCCTCGGGCAAAAGCAATATCATTGCCTGTGGCTGTCTGCACTTTGATGAACTGCGTGGCATCCCTGCTCCATAAGCCAGTGACATCCGTGCCATTCCTATATAACACTGCTTTGCCTTGACCCGTGGTCCTCACGCCTAAGCGGCCCACTTCATCCAAGACGCGCTCCTCGGTATAGACCAGCAGAACATTTTTAACATACACCAAACTTCCGTCCGCTTCCTTGTCTGCCTTGCCTGCCAAATATCTTTGGTACATGTCTTTTGATTGATCGTACTTCCAGGTGACGCTGTAATTTCCACCATATGGGATCTTGACGTCCATTGCCTGAATAGTCGATGAAGCTTGATCATCATATGCCCAAGGCTTGAAATCGCCTGTTTGCCATTTTTTAGTTTGGACTGCGCGGCTGAGTTGATCTGTACTGGTGTAGACATTGTGCGGTGCGGCCCTGTCTGTTCTCCAAAAATACTGGCCATTGGCCATTTCATCCAGATTCCTGAAACCCATCAAGCCTGAAATTTTATTCAAAGCCTCTGGACTGCCGCCCACATGCGCATAAGTCGCTTCCATGGCTTTGGCCAAGTCAACGAAATACGGCCTGGCGCTGCGCACCGGACCGATCTTGTCTACTGTGCTTGAAGCATCAAATATTGCCATGAGCCTGGTGATGCCGCCTTCAACCGGTATTTCAAAAACCAAGTTGGCTTTTGAGATGCCGGACAATGGCCTGGCCTCAATATAATTTTCGATCATGACCGAATATGGCATCAGTTCTGCCTGTTCGGGCTTGACCTTTACCCCGTCCAAGCGCCGGGCTACAAGCGTATCGACCGGCTGGGTTGAGGTGGCAATCGCGTTATTTGAATCATCTGCCCGGCCAGCGCCAGAGACCGCAAACTTAAATAGACCATAACTCGCGGCCAATACAAGCAAAACTATTACAATCAAAAACGGCCAGCGCTGCTTGATGAACTTATCAAGCTTATTGGCGTTGGCCGGTTTTTTCTTCATGTCCTCCATGATCATCTTATTTCTTAGGCTCCTCAGCAGCCTTGGCAGCTTCCTCACCCTCAACAGCTTCTGCTTCTTTCTTTTCTTCGGCTTCAGTCTTGACTGCAGTGACATCGCCCAGAGCAGCTTCTTCCATCTTCTTGATCTGGTCTTCGGTGAGCGGAGCTTCAACCGTGGCAATGACTTCGTTTGCGCCCTTAGTGGCGACTACGCCTTCAGGCAGTTTGATCGAGCCGACAGTGATTTGATCGTCAAAAGTATTCAGCGGCGACAAGTCTACCACGATTTCCTTAGGCAAATTGGCCGGCAGACATTCGACTTCAAGTTCATCGATTGATTTGACCAGCGTACCGCCCAAGCCTTTGACTGCGACTGATTCGCCGACGAAAACCAAGGACACGGAAACAGTGATCTTTTCGTCCATCCTGATCTGGCGGAAATCAACGTGGATCACATCCATGTTCACTGGATTGACTTGGATATCATGCACCAGGGCTTTGACAGCGCCCGCACCTTCGATGGTCATGTCAAACAAACTTGAGTGCTTGACCTGTTTGAACAGTTTTAAAAATTCAGGTTTTGGGACCTCAATGGATTGGGTCGGCAAGCCGTGGCCGTAAATTACGCCTCTCAGCCAGCCAGCCGGCAATTTTTCAGATGTGTTTCTGCTCTTCGCAGTCAGGGTCAGTGTCATAGTGAATTTTCCGCCATGCTCGGCAGTTTTCCTAAAGAATTTAAGTGTCCAAATATTAGGCTAATTTGCCTGAAATGTCAAGCAATTGCCTGCAGATGTCCTGGCTCTGCTCCAGAATCAGCCTATGGGAGGCTATGCACTCCTCGGCTGAGATGGTCGGAAGGTCGGCTTGCCTGAGCGCATCTTCGCCTGAAATGTCCGTAATCAAGCCAACAGAACTGATGCCGCCGGGCGCATCAATCACATAGGCCAGCAAGCCATGGCTGCACGAGGCGCACATGGAGTGATAAAGGCGGACAGGCTTGCGTTCAGCAATGAGTTTGACGCTCTCTCTTTCATACAAAGACTGGCACATCGGGCAGTGCGTCATCAAAGGGTTCATTGGTTTCTCGGCCATGCACTAAACATATCTAAAAAGAGAGGCGAGGTCAACTCACAATAAATGACTTTTTTGCATAAAAAAGAGCGCACCTTGTCAGATACGCTTACAGTCTAGAACCTATCTATTCGATTCGCGGTATTCCGCCTTGTCCGCTGCCGCAGTCAGCAATGCCTGAACCCATCGCGCTCGCTAAATGGGGCTTGCGCAAAAGTACCCAGTATCCTTCGTCTCTGCTTTCAATACACCTGACCTTGACAGAGTATTCCTTCCACGCGACCTCAACGTGGCGCTCAGGATGCTTGCTTCGAAATTGTTCTGGGAAAAAAAGCAGAAAGGTATCGAAGTCGTCCAGGTCCTCATATTCGGGTGGCAAAGGGACTTGCACCTTGATGTTCAGTCCGTTGTACGCCCTTTGCCAGAGAGCCTGCAGACCTCTTCTGCTCACAGTCCTGCAGTTCAAGCGCCAGTGATTGATGTTCTCCCAAAAAAATTCGTAGTGGCCCTCCTCCAATTTCCCCTCAAATATCCTTGTTGCAGTTCGCTCGATCAGCGTCTCATCGTACTGAAAGTACATCAGCACACCTCCTTGGCTTGGATTGGCAACAAAATAGTGCTAATCCAAAATGCCATATTTTTCTCAAAACGTCAACCCTTGTGGCCTCAAAAATCTCTGCCCGGCAGTCTTTCAACTGAATTTCGGCTATGCAAGGCCACGCTTTCAACGATGCCCAAGGCCACTAAACCGGAAACGAGCGAGGTGGCTGCGGCAGAGGTAAAAGGCATGGGAATGCCGGTCACTGGCATCATGCCCATGTTCATGCCCGCGTTGATGAGTATGTGCAACCCGAACATGCCTGCGATCATGACACAGTATGTGCCGGCGAACATGTCGCGCGATTTATAGCCGATCCAAATCGTGCGCACGATGAGCACGCCGAACAAAGACAGGACGAGCGTAACGCCCACAAACCCAAGCTCTTCGCCGATCACGGCAAACATGAAGTCAGTGGAAGCTTCGGGCAAAAAGCGCAGACGCGATTGGCTGCCTTGGCCCACGCCTTTGCCCAAGATGCCGCCCGAGCCAATGGCAGTCTGAGCCTGAATGACGTTATAGCCGGCGCCGAGCGGATCCATTTGCGGATCCATAAAAGCCAGCAACCGATCTTTCTGATATGGCTTGAGCCCATAAGTCCAAAGCAAAAACAAACTCGCCATGCCGGCGATCAACAGCAAAATCCAGGTGCGCGAGCGCAAGCCCGCAAAAGCCACGGCAATAAACCACATGGCCACGATGATCATGGCTGAACCGAAATCCGGCTGCAGCAAAGTCGGGATCACATACCCAAGCATGGCCAGAAAACTTCCGAAAAAAGAAATCCAATTCAGTTTGAGGTGGACGTGTTTAGAAAAATACGAGGCAAGGGATATGGCAAAAGCGACTTTGGCCAGTTCAACCGGCTGGATGCTGATGCTGCCGAACTTGAACCAGCCTTGCGTGCCGCGCACAGTCGAGCCGAAGATCAAGACAGCGACCAAAAGCAAAAAGCCGACTATATATATGACTGTGCCCAGACTCCTCAACTGCTTATAATCCATGAGAGCCAGGCCGACTAGGGCTGCACTGCCGATGATTATTGCGACCAATTGTTTCTGGAACTGAAAGAATGTCGGCTCATTGGAAGAAGACCCGATCCCATAGATCATGAGCAGGCCAATGGCCAGCAGGGCCAAGATGGATCCCATCAAGACCCAATCGGTCCGCCAAATCGCTTCATACCAAAATTTCCGCATGGCACCTAACGTACCACGTACTTCGTACAGCGTACAAGAACGGAAAACCTCTTCGCTTCTCCTTTCTCAAGGAGATTTTACCGTACTAGGTCACAGCCCCTTGAGAAAGGGGCCAAGGGTTTTCGGTTTACAACCTGCTTGATGGCAAGTAGGCGCCTGGGTCCAATAAATTGACGATCGGGACAATCTCCGTCTTGGTCACACCCGGGATGTTTTCGAACCACAACAGATCGATGTGCCTGACCTCGCCGGGTTTCAATTGCTGGAGATTCACCTGGTTGACTCCCACGACGGTTGAGCCGCGCAAAAGCTTGACTACGAAATCTATTGACCAAAAACCATATGCGCCAGTGTCAGCCACATCAAAACTTGTACGCGAAACAGAATCCACGCGGTCAAAATTCACGTTCTGCACTTTTACCCCGCCGAACCGGTCATTGATGAATTTGTCGTAATCCCCGCCTACTTCGCTGGGCTCTACCCTGTGCCAGCGGATATTATCAACCAGAAGCTGGGCTGAACGCGCGCCAGCGGCTTTGGGCTTAAAGCCAAGCTCAGTCAAAGTGATTGTCTGTTTGGGCAATATAAAACCTTGATGCGGTGCAGTCTGCTCTCCGGCGACATTAAAACTATAAGTGAATTCCGCCCACCACTGATCATTAGCGTTCTCCAGATCCACCATCATGTCCACGCGCTTGTCCGTGCCCTGAAAAACCAGCACCTGGGACGTGCCCACATTCCTGGGGATGTCTTCCATCAATCTGCTCAAAGCCTGCTGGTCTGCCGCGATCTCGGCCGTGATGCGCGACTCGCGCGGATAAGAAATCGCATACGCATCAAGCAATCCCCAAACAACATAACCCCAAACGATCGCGTTCAGGGCATACAAAACTATTTTGCTCCAATAATAAATCCGCACCTCATTCTTTACCCACCAGCTTGCGGCTTTTAATTCACCTTCTGTAAAACCTCGGCCATCGTACGTTTCCATTCTTCCATTATACCACGTCAAACACTTACAAGTTGCAAGTTACAAGTTACAAGAGTATTTGAGCGCTCTTGTAACTTGATACTTGGTACTTTATACTCGTTGCCCGTTGATAGTCGCCTGTTCGTCAACGCCGCCCCATTTGAATTCCGCTGATATGAACTTGCCGTCATCTCCGAACTTCAACAGCCAAACGCTCCCCACGGGCAAGCGTACATCATGGATGTACTCATAATTCTGGTCTTGCAGCTTAAGCAGAGCCGCGGCTGAATTCTCGCGATGCGAGACCACGAGCACAGCCTCGCCTTCATACATGTCAGACAAGATTTTCTGGAAAAAATCCATCATCCTGGCTGCGGCATTATCAAGAGACTCCAAGCCGTCCAGTTTTATAGGCGTATCATAATAACCTGAAGTCTTCCTGAAATGGCTGTTCGTCGCACCGACCCACTTGCCCATGTCCCAATCCACGATCGTGCCTTCGGTCTCGATCTTGAGCCCAAGGTCTTTCGCGACGATTTCAGCCGTTTCCAAAGCTCTTGTGTTCGGCGAACTGTAAATCTTGTCCGGGAGTATCTCTTCTGTCTTAAAATGCTGGGCTGCTGCTTTAGCCATGTCTTTACCTCGCGCAGTCAAAGGGAAGCCAGGCGTATTTCCGTACACCACATCCTTGGGATTATCCACCTCTCCGTGCCGCATCAGATAAATGTATTTCATAACTGACACAGTATACTGTGGAGAATAACCAAGCACAAATAACCAATGTCCAAAAAAGCATCAATTTTCAATAATCCAATAACCAAGTGGCCCTTGAATATTGGAACCTGGTCATTTTCTTGATAATTGGTAATTAAAATTTGGTAATTCCTGACATTGACTGCTAAGTAATTAAGTGCTAAAATATTCGGGAATTATGGCAAAAGAAACCAAGAAATCTGGCGCTTATGGCGCAGAGCAAATATCAGTTTTGGAAGGCCTGGAACCAGTACGCAAGCGCCCTGGCATGTATATCGGCTCAACCGGGCCAGAGGGTTTGCACCACTTGATTTGGGAAGTCGTGGATAACTCGTTCGACGAGGCCATGGCCGGTCATGCCAACGAAGTCACGATCACTTTGAATCCGGACAATACCGTTTCCGTATTCGACAACGGCCGCGGCATTCCAGTGGACATCCATAAACAATACAAAGTCTCGGCCTTGGAATTGGTGCTGACCAAGCTCCATGCCGGCGGCAAATTCGGCGGCGATGAAAGCGGCTATAAAATCTCAGGCGGTTTGCACGGCGTAGGCGTATCCGTGGTCAATGCGCTGTCTGATTGGCTTGAGGCGCGCGTTGAACGCGATGGCGAGGAATGGGTGCAGGAATATGAGCGCGGCAAGCCTAAGTTCAAAGCCAAAAAAGTCGGCACCAGCAAAAGGCATGGCACGACCATCACCTTCAAACCAGATGCGACGATTTTTACCACTGTTGAATTTGATCTAAAATATATTTTGGACCATTTGCGCCAGCAGTGCTATCTGTCCAAAGGCATCAAGGTCATGGTCACTGACGCCAGGGTCAAAAGCCAGCCCCAAGTCTATGGGTTTTTCTTTGAGGGCGGCGTAGCTTCTTACGTCAAACATCTGAATCATGCCAAGCAGGTCAAACAAGACAACATTTTTTACGTTGAACGCGAAACCGAAGGCGTGGGAGTGGAAGTCGGCATGCAGTACTCGGATGATTTCAAGGAAACTGTTTTTGCTTTTGCCAACAATATCTACAATCCAGAAGGCGGTTCGCACGTGATGGGTTTCCGCTCGGCACTTACCAGGGTGCTCAACAATTACGCGCGCAGCAAAGGCTATCTCAAGGAAAAAGACGACAACCTGACCGGCGAAGATGTGCGCGAAGGCATGACAGCCGTGATCTCGGTCAAGATCCGCGAACCGCAATTCGAAGGCCAGACCAAGGCCAAGCTCGGCAATCCAGAAGTGCGCGGCGCAGTCGAGACTGTGATGGGCGAAGCTTTGGCCACGTTCTTGGAAGAGAGCCCACGCGACGGCGAAGCCATCATGAGCAAGTGCATCTTGGCCCAGCGCGCCCGCGCAGCAGCCCGCGCAGCCCGCGACACTGTAATCCGCCGCGGCGCGCTTGAAGGCCTGACGCTGCCCGGCAAACTGGCTGATTGCGCCAGCAAAGACCCTAGCAATTCAGAACTATTCATTGTCGAGGGAGATTCCGCAGGCGGCTCTGCCAAACAAGGCCGCGACCGCGATACCCAGGCCATTCTCCCCTTGCGCGGCAAAATCCTGAACGTGGAACGCGCGCGCTTGGACAAAATGATCGCCAACAATGAAATCAAGAATCTGATTATTGCCATGGGCACTGGCATTGGCGAAAGCATGG
>CAZPAP010000049.1:0-8385 GCA_964584725.1 uncultured Gammaproteobacteria bacterium | reverse complement strand
CATGCAGATGCGGATTGCGGCGCCTCAGACACTTGCGTGTCCAGAGTCTTCTTCGGCAACAGCACGGAAGCTTGCAGGCAAGGCTACCTGGAATATCAGCACGTCTATAAATGCGATTCAAACCAACAGTTGAATGCCCTTTGCGACCAAGACAAGCGCTGCGAAAACGAGCCGGATGTCGTGTGCACTACCAATGCCCAGTGCCGGCCGAACGAAAAATGCGTTTCTGGCTTGGCGCCCAGCGGAGGTTGCCTGAATACAACGCTCAATCGCTGCAGGTATACGCCGCGCGTCATGGTCATGGATAATTGGGGCTGGTGCACAGGCGATTGTTCGCAGCAGGGCGAGGCTCAGCCAGGCGGAGCATCTGTCAATTCGGAAAAACTTACCAGGCATCCGTTTGGTGGGTGTTGGGATGGCTCAAAGACCAAGCTCAATACTCAGGTCATGCTTGATCCATTGAACGCCAAATCCATGATCAACGAGTGCATGCCTCAAGATTTCTCGGATACATGGCTCACATTCTGGTTAAAGACCTATAGGCCGTGGGTCGTGTACAACGGCTCAGTTGAGGTTGGATATGCGGATAATAAACTCATCCCAGTAACGAATGTGAACCAGGGTTCGAACAATATTTATAAGAAGAGCCAAAATTTCAACGGAATGTCGCTTCAGCCCTGATAAACCAAGATATTGACAAAGATCCGTAAATAAAGTATCCTTATGCACATTGACTCGTTCTGGATGAACGGGTCATTTTATACCCAATTTTTTCAGTCCAAAATATGGCAAGTCAGATTTCACAAGCGATCAAAGCGATCTGCGACGAGAAGCTTCTAACCGAAGAAGCTGTTTTAGAGACGGTTGAAGCGGCCTTGGCCGCGGCTTATAGGAAGGATTTCGGCAACAAGAACCAGAACATCAAATGCATGTTCGATCCTGAACAGTATGACGGCGCAACAGCCGGCATCAGAATTTTTGATGTCAAAGAAGTCGTGGCAGACATGGAATTGCCCGATGATTATTTCGAGAAATTCGAAGCAGCACATGCCGGCAAAAAAGAAAGGGATGCCAAAGGCATGACGCTCCGCCCAGCTCCGGTACAACAAGCAGAAGCAGTAGAGGGCGAAGAAGATGAGTTCGTGTTCAATCCCAAGACCATGATCATGCTTTCGGACGCGAAAGACCTGAAGCCGGATGCCAAGGTAGGGGATGAGATCAGGGTCGAGTTGAATATCCCGGCTGCTTTCGGACGCATGGCTGCCCAGACTGCCAAGCAGGTGATCATGCAGAAATTGCGCGAAGCAGAACGCAATGTCATTTTCCATGATTTCAAGGAGCGCGAAGGCGAGCTGATGAACGTCACTGTCCAGCGCCGTGAAGGCAAGCTGGTCTTGATCGATTTGGGCCGTGCCAACGGCATACTTTTGCCTGAGGATCAGATAGAAAGCGAAAGGTACTTCCCGGGCACGCGCATCAAAGCGATTTTGCGCGAAGTTTCCATGAGCAATAAGGGCCCGGAAATCAGGCTCTCGCGTTCCAGCCCGGGTTTGGTAGCTGCTTTGTTTGCCCAAGAAATCCCGGGATTGGCCAGCGGCGTAGTGGAAATCAAAGACATGGCCCGCGAAGCCGGGGCCAGGACAAAAGTCGCGGTCTCGACCAATGATGAAATGATCGATCCTATCGGGTCTTGCATCGGCCAACGCGGCACACGCATCCAGACCATCATCCGTGAACTTGGCGGCGAAAAAGTGGATGTTGTGTTATGGAGCCCGGATGAAAGCGATTACATCGCGAACTCATTGAGCCCGGCCAAGGTTTTGAGCGTTGACCTCAAGCGCGAAGAGCATTTGGCTATGGTACATGTCGCTCCGGATCAGCTGTCTTTGGCCATAGGCAAGGGCGGACAGAATGTGCGCTTGGCTGCCAAGCTCACCAGTTGGAAGATCACGGTGGTCAATCAGGAAATCGGCGAAGTGGTCGCTGATTCGGATATCGGCGAAATCGTGACCCCGGCTGGCGACGAACCCGTAGCGGAATCTATAGAATCTCCAGAGGTGGAACCTAAATCAACCTAATTCACGAATTCGTATATTCGTATACAAATTCGTAATTCGTACTTATGATGTGGCTTTATAATGAAATACTTTTCCGTCCGATACTGAATCTGATGATTTGGCTGTACGGCATGCTTCCGGGCAATGATTTAGGCTTGGCTATCATCGTGCTGACCATAATCATCAAATTCATCCTGTATCCTTTCACGGCTTCCCAGATCAAGCAGCAAAGGGCTATGCAGTCTTTGCAGCCAAAAATCGCTGAAATCCGCAAGAGGCTTAAGGACGACAAGGAAGCCCAAGCCAAAGAGTTGATGGATCTGTACAAGAAAGAAAAAATCAACCCAGCCTCGTCTTGCTTGCCGCTGATCATTCAATTGCCGGTGTTCATCGCCCTGTATCAGGCGCTGTCTCAAGGCTTGCAATCAAAATCACTGTCCATGCTGTATGCGTTCGTGCCCAATCCTGGCACGATCCACACCATGTTCCTGGGGTTCATCAATTTGAGCACGCCGAATTATATTTTGGCTGTCCTGGCCGCAGCTGCGCAGTTCTTGCAGTCCTGGATGATGATGCGCCAGCAACCAGGTGCGATCGCTTCTTTGCCGCCTGAGGTAAAGGGCCAGCCCGGCGCCAAAGACGAGGACATGTCAGCCATGGTAAACAAGCAGATGATGTATCTCATGCCGATCATGACTTTGATTATTGGCATCAAGCTCCCTGGCGGCTTGGCGCTGTATTGGTTGGTCATGAGCTTGCTTACTGTCCTCCAACAATATCTATTGATGCGAAAACCTTTGCCTCCTGTCTCAGCCTCTGGCGCAGACCCGCAATTAAGCTAAAAATTAAGCCCCCCTTTACGGGGGGTTTAAAACAGGCAAAAATATCTATATATGTTCAACTTTACCCCCAAATCCCGTTTAACAGCCCGGATTAAATCAGGCCAGGTTTTGGGTCGTGTAATAAGCATAGAAGTTGACCCGGCCACGGGCAGGATCGAGCATTTTGTGGTCGCTAGCCAATATGTTTTGCCGCGCTTGTTGGATAAGACCTTAATTGTCGCTTGGAGCCAAGTCATTGAATGGAAAGAGGATGAGATTATCGTGGCCGATGCGGTTTTGCCGGTCGGGGCTTCGTCCATTGCTTTTGCCTCGCCCCAAGTCCCGAATGCGAACATGAAAGAGCAGGCTTGATTATGACATCTGAGGAGGAAGCGATAATACGGACTTTAGCCTTTCATGCGGCTTGGGGTTATGCGCCGACGCGTACTCAGCTTTTGCTGACGTTGGACCAGGGAGAGTCGGATCAAACGCTGGAAAAAGAATCGGTCTCAGAAGTCCTGTTTGACCTATGTGCTAAAAAAATAATTGTAGAAGATTTCGGGCGCTTCTCACTCTTAAAATTTCCAGACCAGATCAAATCAGGTCGGGAGAAAGAGATTTGTTTTCCGCGCAAACTCAAGAAGGCGCGCAAGGTCGCGAGATTCCTTGGCATGCTGCCATGGGTGCGAGCGATTTTTTTGTGCAATACTGCGGCTTTAGGCCAAACAGCAGACAAGGGCGACTTGGATTTTTTTATTATCGCGCGCCAGGGTGCCATCTGGAGAACGCGCTTGGCCTCAGTCCTGCCATTCATGCTCATGGGCGATAGGCCGGGCGCAAAAAATGTTATTGATCCTGTTTGCTTGTCATTTTTTGTTTCTGATAGCGACCTAGATCTCTCTTCGCGCATGCTTGAGCAGGATGACCCGTATTTCAGGTTTTGGTTTTTATATCTCCTGCCGCTCAAGGAAGATGGAGCCTTGCAAGAACTTTGGAACGCAAATTCTTCAATCCTGCGCAGACATCCTTTTGCCAAGCAATGGTTTGCATTGGATTCCATATATCCAAAACCAGCTAAACCCTTAACGCCTAACCCTAAAAGCATCAACGTAGAGTGTTGGTCAGAGTCTTTTGCGCGCAAAGTCCAGGAAAAAATGTTTCCTGAGCAGATAAAATCGCGCGCAAATTTAGATACAAGCGTCATGGTGGATGGCTACACGCTTAAATTCCATGTAAAAGACAATCGTCAAGTGTTTAAAAATAAATATTACGAAATATGCAAAGAATACGGGGTAAGACCTTGAACACAGGTTTTGAGATTTTGTGGCGTTTAGCCATCTTGGCTCTGCCTTGGCAGACGCGCTGGTTTGCGGATGCGCAATTAGCAGGCTGGCCATGGGAGCAAGGGAGGCTTTCTTTTTATGGCTCGTGGATATTGCTTATTGCGGTGATCGCTCTCGGATCCATGTATGCCAAACGACAGATTTCCAAACAAACGTCCATCGCATCTTTGATGCTGCTGGCCGTTTTTAGCATGCTCACGGTTTTGAGCGCATGGGGGAGTGTGCGGCCGGCTGCACAATGGTGGACGCAGGTGCTGATTCTTGCCGCATTCTTCGTGACCTTGTGGCGCGCAGATATTTCTTTACGAAAAATTGTTTTTTGGTTCGTTGTCTCATTGATTCCAGCGGCCTTGATCGGCATCATCCAATTTTTCATGCAATCAGTCTGGGCTTTTAGCTGGCTTGGCATGTCTGCGCAAAATCCAGTAGACCTTGGAGTTTCTGTTGTCCAGGCCGGTGGTTTGAGGTTGTTGCGCGCTTACGGAACATTCCCGCATCCAAATATTTTCGGCGGCTTCATGGCCATCGGCGCCATCTGTGCAACATGGCTATCAATACAAAGGCCCTCTCTTGGTGTAAGAGAGGGTGTCCCGATGTCCATCGGGGCGGGTGAGTTAGGTCTTGCAGGCCTATTCACTTTCTCCCTCTTCCTTTCTTTTTCACGCTCAGCCTGGATTGGGTTTGTTGTCGCATTGATTGTGATCGCAATCTTGAATCTGAAAAACTGGCGACGACTGCTTGCGCCAATGTTGATCTGCATCGCAGTTTTTGGCGTCTCTACTTTTGTGTACAGAGATTTTGTCATTTCGCGTTCAGGCATCGTAGAGTCCAGGACAGAACAAATATCCAATGCATCGCGAATACAAAGTTATGCGCTGGGTCTGGAGATTTATAAACTGCACCCACTGGCCGGATCAGGGCCGAACAATGAACTGGCAGTTTATGCATCCGCGAAACAGATCATCAAATCTCCGGCGCCGCTTGAGCCTCCGCATTCTTTTTGGCTGATGCTGCTGGATGATTTTGGTTTAATCGGAAGTTTGTTCATGCTGACCGCGATTTGTTTTGTGATCATCACGATCTACAAACGCAGGAAAAAACTGGATCGTGAAACACTAGCGCTCGCGTTTTCAGTCTCAGTTTGCTGGTTCGTGGTTTCTATCTTAGACCATTATGTCTGGAGCTTGTGGCCTGGGCAGGTTTTGACTGCCTTGACTGTTACCTTGGCCGCCATTACTATATCCTCACCTGACTTAGCAGATTAAGCACAAGACTGCTAAGCTTAACTGAATAATTCGCTTAATTTACATATTTTATACGTATGAAACTACGACCATTAGGCGATCATGTGATCGTGAAGCCGCTTCCCAAGGAGGAAACGACCAAGTTCGGCATTATTTTGCCTGATACAGTGGGCAATGAGCGCCCTGAACAAGGCGAAGTTGTGGCTGTTGGCCCAGGTAAATTCACTGAAGACGGCAAACGCGAGGAAATGTCAGTCAAAGTCGGCGACAAAGTCATGTTCAAGAAGTATGCGGCAGACGAAGTCAAAGCCGATGGCGAAGAATATCTTGTAATTAAAGACAGCGACGTGTTCGCAGTGCTTGAATAAAAATATGGCAAAACAACTTTTATATAATGATGCAGCTCGCCAAGCCCTGAAGCGTGGCGTGGACCAGTTGGCTAATGCGGTCAAAGTCACTTTGGGCCCTAAAGGCCGCAATGTGGTTTTGGACAAGGGTTATGGCACACCGACCATGACCAAAGACGGCGTTACAGTCGCCAGGGAAATTGAGCTCGAAGACAAGTTCGAGAATATCGGAGCTGAGCTTGTCAAAGAAGCAGCTTCAAAAACATCTGATGTTGCTGGCGATGGTACGACCACGGCTACGGTTTTGGCTCAAGCCATCATCACTGAAGGTATCAAACATCTGACAGCAGGTGCCAGGCCTTTAGCTATCAAGCGCGGCATGGACAAGGCAGTGGAAGCCATCGTGAATGAAATCAAAAATAATATTGCCAAGCCTGTTTCAGAAGATGAGATCGAAAAAGTAGCAGCCATCTCAGCCAATGATCCTGAAATCGGAAAAATCATTGCCGAGGTCATGAAGGAAATGGGCAAAGACGGCGTAATCACAGTCGAGGAATCGCAGACTTTCGGTATTGATAAGGAAGTCGTGCTTGGCATGCGTATCGATAAAGGTTATGCCTCGCATTACATGGTGACCAATACTGACCGCATGATCGCCGAATACAGCGATCCGTATATTTTGATCACTGACAAAAGAATCAGTTCAGTCCAGGATCTTTTGCCGGTTTTGGAAAAAATCGTGCAGTCCGGCAAAAAAGAAGTCGTGATCGTGTGCGATGATATTGATGGCGAGGCTTTGACCACGCTGATCGTCAACAAACTCCGCGGCACATTCTCAGCCTTGGCCGTGAAAGCCCCTGGATTCGGCGATCGCCGCAAGGAAATGCTGGCTGACATTGCGGCAGTGACTGGTGCAACGGTCATCACCGAAGATTTAGGACGCAAGTTCGATTCTGTGACGCTTGAGGATTTAGGCTCAGCCCACAAAGTCATCTCCACCAAAGAACATACGACTTTTGTTGAGGGTAAAGGCGACAAAACCAAAGTCGAAGAGCGCGTGGCGCAAATCCGCAAACAGATCGAGACCATCGATTCTGATTTTGACCGCGAAAAGCTCCAAGAAAGATTGGCTAAGCTGGCTGGCGGCGTGGGCGTAATCAAAGTCGGAGCCGCAACTGAAGTTGAGATGAAAGAAAAGAAAGACCGCATTGATGACGCGGTAGCTGCAACTAAGGCTGCGGTAGAAGAAGGTATTGTGCCTGGCGGCGGAACAGCTTTGATTCAGGCCATGAAATCAATTGATGTCTTGAACCTTGAGGCTGAGGAGCAAATCGGCGCTTCCATCCTAAAGAAAGCTTTGGAAGCTCCGTTGTATGCCATTGCTGAGAATGCAGGTCGCAAAGGCGACGTGGTCGTAGAGCATGTGAAGGCCAGCGAGGGCAAGAAAGGCTATGATGCAGCCAAAGACGAAATGGATGTGGACATGGTGGAACGGGGAATCATTGACCCGGCCAAGGTCACTCGTTCGGCTCTGCAGAATGCAGCCTCAATCGCCGGCATGTTCCTGACCACTGAGTGCGTGGTGACTGATTTGCCCAAAAAAGAAACTCCTCCAGCCCCGAATATGGGCGGAATGGACTACTAAGCCTGTTTCATGGTAGTTTATACGTATAAATCGTAATTATTCATTCGTAATTTGATAAGTATGCCAGAAACAACAACTGCGCATGTTAAGATGACGTTTGATCCAAAAGACGTTGAGGAGAATAAGGTCATTGCCTCATTGTCATACATCTGGATTCTCTTCTTGGTGCCGCTCTTAACGAAAAAGGATTCAAAATTCTGCAAGGAACATGCCAAACAAGGCTTGGTCCTCTTTATTGTCTGGATTATTACCTCGTTGGTGATCTGGATTCCGATTATCGGGCAATTGCTCGGCTTGGCCATCTTGATCGTGAACATCGTTGCTTTCATCAAGGCTTTGCAAGGCGAGTTTTGGGAAATCCCTTATATCGGCTCACTGCGCAACAAGTTCAATTTGTAATGCAATATCGTCGATTGGTAGAGACGCCCCGCCGGGGCGTCTCTACTTTTATACAATCGACAATTTACGCTTCACGCGGTAGCATAAGGGAATGTTAGATGATTTGAAGCAACAATTGGCCTCTTTGCGGGCCAGGCTGGACACTGCCTGGCAGGCTTTGGATTTGACCGCACGCAAGGAGGAAATCAGCGTGCTTGAGGCTGAGACTTCGGCTCCTGATTTTTGGAGCGACCAAGAACGGGCTAGGCGCGAAATGCAAAAGCTGTCTGATCTGAAAAAAGAATATGATGAATGGTCTGGCTTGCGCAGCGACATCCTGGAGCTTGAGGAGCTGTTGGAGATAAGCGGGAAAGACGAAAACTTCTTGAAAGAAGCAGAGGCCAAGCTCAAGGAACTTGAGAGCAAGTTTTCCAAGCAGGAATTCTCAATGCTTTTTTCCGGCGAGCATGATGTCTCAAGCGCGGTCATGTCCATCCACGCTGGTGCGGGCGGCACTGATGCGCAAGATTGGGCTGAGATGCTGCAGCGC
>CAZPAP010000048.1:0-8562 GCA_964584725.1 uncultured Gammaproteobacteria bacterium | reverse complement strand
TTTCTTTGGCAAAGCCCCATTCATCCTTTAGCCTTTGCCTGGTTGCAGCCGGGAGTTCCGGGATTCTTGTTTTCAGATCCTCGCGCAATTTTCTGAGGTCTTGCGGCGGCAGATCAGGTTCAGGGAAATATCTGTAATCAGCCGAAGTTTCTTTGGTGCGCTGTTCTACTGTTTTGCCTGCAGCATCATCCCAGCCGCGCGTAGAAACTATTGGCGGAGTGTTGGTCTCATACAGGCCAGTCTGGCGTGTTATCTCATAGGCAATGGCGCGCTCCACATTGCGGAAAGAATTCAAATTCTTGATTTCCGTGCGCGGATTAAGGACTGAAGAAATGGGGAAACCTTTGTCATCCACCTCAAGCATGGAGATGTTGACGTCGCACCGCATCTGGCCTTTTTCCATTTCAGCTTCAGAGACTTTGATCGCGCGCATGATGTTGCGCAGTTCTTGCAAAAAGAATTTCGCTTCTGAGGCAGACCGCAGATCAGGCTCAGTCACGATCTCGATCAGCGGTGTGGACGCGCGGTTATAATCAACCAATGTCGCGGGCTTGCCATCCACCTCATGATGGAAATTTTTGGCTGCATCTTCTTCCAAATGCACGCGCGTGATTCCGATGCGCACGTTTTCGCGGCCAGGCAAAGCTTGTTCCGGCACATCAATAAAAACATGTCCGGCCAAAGCCACAGGCAAAGCGAATTGTGATATTTGATAGCCTTTGGGCAAATCCGGGTAAAAATAGTTCTTGCGGTCAAAAGCGCTTTTTTCCGGGATATCGCAATTCAGGGCCAGGCCGGCTAAAACGCCTTTTTCCAATCCCGCTTGATTCAGCCTGGGCAAAGCGCCTGGCTGGCCTGTGCAGACCGGACAAATGGCTGTATTAGGGGGCGAGCCGTCTTCCACATTGGGGCATGTGCAAAACATCTTGCTTTGGGTGTTGAGCTGGACATGGATCTCCAGGCCTATAATCGGGACCATTTTCATAATACGTGTAGTTTTACAGAAAAACACGAAAAAGAAAAGTATACAAAAACCCCCTTGTCAAAGGGGGATCGAGGGGGTTTTTGGATTTTATTTCGCTGTCTTTACGAATGCCTTGTAGAGCTTAGCCTCAAACAAGAGCAAGAAGGGGACCAAGATGATTTGCATGGCGCCTTGGCCTGCCATGGTCAAGAAACCGCCCACGCCATTGCCCACAGCTCCTTTTGGCAAGAGAGCAAGGAGAATGGCCAGGATGATGCCGACCACGAGTTGCAGGACTATGGCGAGCAAGGCACCGGCCGTCAGGCCGATCATGATGTTCTTCCAGAAAAAGCCCCACCAGCGATTCTTGATCAAGCGTGCTGATTCGTTCAGGGCTGGCATGCCTTTTTTGTCTTGCAAGAGCAAGGCAGGCATGGCCAATTTATATTGGTTGGATTTGTACATTATCCAGATGCAGCCGCCGATCATGAGCACTACCAGAATCACCAAAAGCAATAAGCCCAGGCCGACATTGGCCAGCATGGCCATGGCAGTTGATGCGCTTTGCGTGTCCGAGCCCAAGGCGCTCAAAGTTGAGAGCATGCCCATGCCGGAAACGAGGACGCCTGCTATATAGATCAAATATGCGATGACTACCGGGCCGGCTACGATAAGGACGGTCAAGATCATGATCCAGAGCATTGACCAGAATTTCTTCAGAGAAATTTTGCCTTCATCGCCCTTGACTTTGCCATCAGTATCTAAGTTGTACATTGACAAGAAAATCTTCATGCTGGCCCAGAGCGTCAAGCCGATGTAGCCGATGATAGCAATGGCATAGAGCGCGTAAAAGACTGGCCAGATGGCGGACAAAAGCAAGATGGCACCCATGATTAATGCACCGTACAAAAGCCACATGGATGAGTTTACGGACGGCTTCAGATATTTTGCGAATTCATGCCAAGTATCCTTTATCAAATCCCAAGTAAGAGGCAGGTTTGATTTGTCGGCAATGTATTTAAGGGGTTCCAAATACAGCATGCCTACGATGAAGACGCCAAGGACTGGAAAAAGCAGCCAAAGTGCGCCCCAGGACGAGACCCCGATTTTAGGACCGATTTTCCAAAGCTTCACGATCAGCCAGACAAATAGGACGAGCCAAGCAATGGAGAAGATGGCTGAGACTGCGGTAACGCTCTGTTTAGAGATCACTGCAGCGAGAATAAGAAACAAGCCCATTACAATTGGCCAGAAAATCGTGACCAGCAGCAGGGCTAGGGTTTGGCGAAAAGTCTTTTTCGCTGTCGTTACATCGAGCATATAAAAATCGTACATCGTACAACGCACCTCGTGAAACGTTTGACGTTAGACGTAGGGCGTAGTGACAATGGGTTATTAGATGTCTACATTCTAGCAAAATTCTCAAGTTTTGTGGATAGAATGCCTTTTACGGCTGTGGCCACCTGTTCAATACCTGAGTTTCCATCAACTTCTGATACGATTGTGCCAGCTTGCTTGAACGGACCTAAAACATCATCAGATAAGAAACGAATGGCTAACTTCTGCTGAAAATCAGGCACCTCAAAGATGTGGTCGTCTTTTTTGTCTGTGCGGTTAGCTAACCTAGCCATGGCCGCAGCTGCCTCAGTCCTGATCAAAATCAAGAGCGTAGGATTGAATGCCAAAGTCTGTGCATTGCCCGAGAGTTTTACTAACAGTTCAGTCGAGAGCGATACGTCTTGCAAAGGCTGATAAGCCAAGGTGGAACCTAAGCCGCGGTCCTGGAATATCATCCTGTCTGGATGGCCTTGCAAAAAGGGGATGATTATTTTGCGGAAAAGGACCAGACGATCGAGTGAGAAAGCTTCCGCTGTTTCTAAGCCACTATATCGAGGCTCCTGTGATTCGTGATTCGTGACTTGTGATTCGTCTTTCGTATCACGTGTCACATGTTGCGAGTCACGTTTTGCGATAATCTCATCCCTGATCGCCGACCCTGTCCAACAAAACCCTGGCTCAGCTGTCAATAACACATCAGCGTCGCCAATCTCGTCCATTTCAGGCAAGCGATGATGCTCTTGCGAAAACGCCACCACATCAAAAAAGTTTTGTTTGCCCAAACTTTTGGCCCAATCGCGGCAAGCATTCAGGACTGTGGATTTGCCTGATCCATCAATGCCTTCGACTATCACGTGGATACCGTCGTTGATTTGTCTTTTTATCATAATTAAAGCCCCCTTTGATAAAGGGGGATCGAGGGGGAATTAATATACCACCTCGACTTTTTTATCTGGTTTACCAGGTGTGACGATCACGGCCGTGACATGCGTTTTATCTGACCACTTCACATCTTTCCAATACGGTAATTTATCGCCGGTTGCGCTTTGCGCATCTTTTCCCTCGGCTGCTTTGTCAGTCGTCACATCTTTTGCAACGTCAGAAGCCAAGTCATAGCCTTTGATGGCGTCCGTGGCACAGCCTGCGCCGCCGCAAGTCACAGGCAAGGAGATGGCTTTTGTATAGTCGCTGTTCCACATGAGCGTGCCATTGTCCGGGTAATTGGCCAGCTTTTTCGCTACCCCGTCTTTGAGGCTGTAAGACATGGTCACATAGTTTGTGGGCATGCCAGCTCCGCAATCATTGGTCGTGGCGCAGGGCTCTGGTGAATATGAAATCAAAACAGTGGCCGAAGTGCTTGAGGTTTGGGCAATGTATTGCACGCCAAGCAATAAAGGCGCTTTAGCCGGTTCTGTCACAGTTGATTCGTCCAAGACCTTGCTGTTTTGGCCATCGAATATTTCCAAGCGGTTTGTGCCGATGCAGAAGTTCGCCTCAACAGCGCCCGGGAATTTTGCGGTTTTGGCTTCGCCCACGCACCTGTGCAGGAAGCTGTAAGTTTTCTTGTTCCAGTCAACAGTCTTGATCGCCAAATCGCTGGTCTGAGGCGTTTGCGGTTCTGCAGTAGACGTCGCAGACTTTTGATCCAGGTTTTTTTTCAGGTTCTGCACATCGCCTTGCAAGCTCGAAAGCTGTTGCCTTAAATCGCTTTTTTCAGAGCTCCAAGAAAGATAAAGCACGCCGCCGAGTACGATAATAGCCAGGGCAATGGCTATGCCCACGATAAGGGTCTTGTTTGATTGTTCCATATCGCAATATTATATTCTTGTTTTGATAAAATTGCATTAAAAGCCTTTTGGTTTTTCGCCGAGCGTTGAAACGCCAGTCTCACTCAAATCAACGCGGATGAAGGAAGCGATGAGCGGATGGGTCTGGTCCAAGCCGCGCCAAATCTCTTGGGCAATCCTGCGATATGAAGGGTGGCCTTTTTTGCCTGAGCGCAACTCAATGAAATGGAAAAGTTCGCGCATGTTCCAAGCTACGAGCAATCTGCGGCGATAGGCCATGGGCACGACATATTCAGCTTCAGCTTCCATGCCAGCTTCAAGAATGGCGCGATTCAGATCCCTGGCCTGATTCATCACTTGCTCATATTCCTTTACTTTGCCGATCTCTACGATCTCATCCGGCATTTCATACCCAAGCTCAGTGCCGAGCGGTTGATTGGTCTGCGTGCAGATGCGGTGGCGCTGGATGTCTCTCCACGAGCCATAGTCCATCACGACCTCGTGGGCAAACCAGGCATGCTCAAATTCGCGCGGTGGGGCTTCGTGCGGTCCGCGATCCTCCAAAGCGGCTGTGATGACAGTGTTGGCCACTTGCTTGTCGCCTTTCACCATTTCCAAGGCTTGGACAGCCGAGATTTTGGCATATCTGGAGAGCAGGGCAGTAGCAATGTGCAATTCAGCCAAGTTATCATCATAAACGCAGGATACGCCTTGGCGCGCTTCTAAAGGTTGCTTATCAGGCAAGATTTCTTTGGCTACTGCTGCCATCTTGGCGGGCAAGGCGGATAAATAGTCGCTGGCATCTGCGTATTTGAGCAGAGTGGGGAAGGGGAAGTGGAGCAAAGCCTGGTCGCGGTCAATTTGGGCAAAGCCCCTGAGCACGGCTTTTACTTCTTCGCCGACTTGGCGCGCAATCGGATCTTGGGAAGAGAGCAACTTCCTGATTGTGCTTTCCCAGATGCGCGCATTGGCTGTCATGCCCATGTGCGCCAGCGAGGCGGCTGGCAAGAGGTAGCGTGCCCTGTCGCAGCACATGGCCTTGATGACAGCGTTCCAAGCGCCATCTGGCATGTCTGCGGCTTTAGGGCTGCGCGCCTGCATCATGGGCTGGAGCAGGGCATAGCACTCTTCGTACAGCTTGAACAAATTATCAAACAGCTCCTCCACTTGAGGGCCAAAAGAACTTTCTTTCAATGTTTTCGGGATATCCACTCGGTCGCGCGTAAAAACCTGGTAGCGCGAAGATTTTTCGGTAAACGAACCTAAACGCGAATCCTCCAGGATTTTGACAATGGGCTGGGGAATGTTTTGGAAAGCGATCGATGCGACTGCATGTTCAGCCACAGACCCATGCCCATAGCCTACGACCCACTTTTCGTGGAATTCGGCTGCCTTTTCCAAACTCACCTCATCGATGTTCTGGTCAAACGGCGTGGAAGACCTGGAGCATTTGGCAATGGCCACGGCCAATTGTTCGGGTGTTGGCCGCAATTCCACGTACGAACCGTCTTCGCGCTTGGTGCGGATGTGGTTCAGCCAGTACACGCGCCGCTCGGCCGTATTCTTGGGCTGGACCAGCTTGGACTTCTTGATTTCATCAATGGTAGGCATAGGTTTTGTAATAAAAAATCGGCTATACCTTTACATATATGCAAGAGGCAGACAAACAGGGTTATCCACTACCCAAGAATTACCAATTTCGAAGATACAATATCCAAATAAGCTCCAATATACAATCACCTAATCACCTAGGTGTGATTGTGAATTAGTTTAATTGGTAATTCCTTGATGATTGTATCTTCGAAATTGGTGATTGTTATCCTGTAGACCCAAATCCACCTCGCGACTCGTTATTCAAAGGTTGTCCTTCTTCAAATTCCACTTGCTGAACCGGGATTATCATGCCTTGGGCCAAGCGCTCGTTTTTTTCTACTTTTACTTCCTGATCTCCGGGGTTGTACAAAGCCAGATGGACCTGATCGGTTGGCCCGCAATAGTCGCTATCAACAACTCCGATACCATTTGCCATCATTAGGCCTTTCTTTTTGAACAAACTTGAACGCGCAGCTAAAATCAGCACATGCCCGGGCGGCGTGGCAATGATCAAACCCGTGGGTAAAATCGCCAAAGATCGGGGAGCGATTACGGAATCGACGCTTGACGCTAAGTCAAAAGCCGCAGCCCCAGCGGATTTGTATTCTGGGATTTCCACGGACGGGTCAAGGCGCGTGATTCTAACTTTCATAACCGTATTTATTCAACAAATCTGCCAAAGATTTTTCCAGCTGAGCCATGTCCGAGGAATTGTCTATCTCAACTTCAGCCTTGGCAGCCACGTTTGGGATCTGGAGTTCGGGTTCGCCTTTTGAGATTACCTGGAATTCATCCCAAGACATGCCAGCCTCGCCTGGCTTTTCTGTCCGTTTGCTTACGCGCTCGTACCTGGTTTTTTCCGGCGCGCTGATGTGGATCAAATGGAATCCAGGCATGTTTTCCAAATAAACCATGTCTTCAATTCGCCTGATGCCGTCTATCACGATCAGACTCGCGGCCGCACTTCCGACTTGCTGGGCCATGGCTTTAGCCAGCAGATCCTGTCCGAATTGCGTCCTGAGTGAAGTAGAAAGGCCTTGCAGATTTTCGCGCGAAATCGATAGCCCGAGCCGCCTCAGGATGTCTTTAAGGATATCGCTGAACACATGAATCTCAGCTCCATACTTTTCTTTGAGCATTACAGCGGCCGTGCCTTTGCCAGACCCGAGCAGACCCACGAAACCTAAAATGATTTTTGGCATATCGCGGAAAGTGTAGCACCTGGAATGAAAAAATCCACGGGTTTGTCAATGCAGTTCAATTATATACAAGTAGAGACGCCCTCGGAGGGCGTCTCTACCAAAAATACCGTCTATTTAATTTACCCAGAGTACGTTCCGGTATCAATGTTGATGCCAGGACCCATGGTGGTTGTCAGTGAAACCTTTTTGAAGAAAGCGCCTTTGGACGAAGCTGGCTTGACGCGCTTGATGGCGTCCATGAGCACGGCTAAGTTTTCTACGATTTGATTGTTCTCCAAAGATGTCTTGCCAATGGCTTGGTGGACAATGCCAGCGCCGTCATTCTTGAAAGAAACTTTACCCTTTTTGACATCCTCAACCATTTTCTTGACGTTCGGTCCGACCGTATCTGTCTTTGGGTTAGGCATCAAACCTTTAGGGCCGAGGATTCTGGCGAGCTTGGCCAGCTTAGGCATCATGTCTGGCGTAGCCACGGCCACGTCAAAGTTGATTACGCCTTTGGTCGTGATTTCGTTGATCAGCTCTTCACCGCCCACGATGTCAGCACCAGCGTCCTTGGCATCCTTTTCCTTGTCAGCAGATACGAAAGCGGCCACGCGCTTGGTTTTGCCGATGTTGTGCGGGAACACGATCATGCCGCGGACAGTCTGATCGCTCTTCTTAGGATCAATGCCCAAACGGACATGGACCTCGACACTGCCCACGAACTTGGTGTTGGCTGTTTTTTTAGCCAAATCAACCGCTTCTGCGGGTGTGTACTTCTTTGTTTTGTCGACCTGCTTTTGCAGTTCAACGAAGCGCTTGGAGTGCGCCATATTTTGCGTGAGGAAAGGCTTTTTCAGCCCATTCCCCGTGGTTAAGGCGTCCTTGATAATCAAAGACTCCCACGTAAGTTAATGCGCAAATAATAGGCTAAAACCTGATTTTGGTCAAGAGCTACGGGTTTTAAGCCTTGTCCGTCTCTTTATCCTTCCTGAGCGTTATCCAGTGATACAAGAACAGGGGGATGCCCACCACAATCATTGAGATGTCGCGGACTGCGTCGCGCTGGTTTTGGACAATAGCCATATCCTCCTGGTTCTTGCGGTCAATCTCGCATTGCTTGGCATAGTCTATATTCGTGTTCGGCTGGGTCACGCCCTCTTTAGTCGGTGCTGGGTAAATCTGCGAAGCGCAGGGCATGCCATAATAATTGGTGTTGGTCTTGGGGAAGACCCAGGTCTTCAGACCAAGGTTGATCAAATCAGCGGTTGAGAACACGACCATGAGCAAAGCGATCAGAGATACCAGATAAAAATAAATGGTTTTGATGATCGCGGTTTTGCGTAGAGGCTCCATATTTGAAAAGGCTAAATAGGCTGCTGCGCCAAAAGCGGCGATCAGCAGAACGAGAATTAGAATTAAGCTCACGGTCATAGTATAACAAAAATCCCCTGATGTGCATCAGGGGATTTTTGTTAGCCTACTATTTCAAGGCCCATGTTTTTGGCTGTGCCTTCTACTTGGCTCATGGCCGATTCAACTGTCGTGCAGTTCAAGTCCGGCAATTTCTTTTCAGCTATTTCACGGATTTGCTTTCTTGTGATTTTGCCGACTTTTTCCTGCAAAGGTTTGGCTGATCCCTTTTTGAGGCCGATTGATTTTTTGATCATTTCAGCCACCGGAGCGATCTTCAGGA
>CAZPAP010000047.1:0-8809 GCA_964584725.1 uncultured Gammaproteobacteria bacterium | reverse complement strand
TGACAGTCCTCATCTGAATCGCACGGCCTGCTATGAGCAAGCGTTGATTCCAATTGAGCCAGGCTTACGCCGCAGGCTGACACGAACACCAGCATAGCCAAGGCCACGGCTGCACGAATGGACACACTCTGCGTGAAACATGAAAAGTTCAACTTGCTCATCTCTATCCTCCTTGGCACGCATCTAAGCAGTTTTTTGCGAAAAAGTCAAGGGTAGACAAACGAGCCAATTTCCAGTACAATTGCGGCATGCAAAGGATACCAGGTAAAGAAATCGCGGATGAAATCTTGGATGGATTGAAGAAAGAAATCGCGTCCAAGAACCTGCACCCCAGGCTGGGCGTGCTTTTGGTGGGCACTGATCCGGCGTCCGACCTGTATGTCACGCTCAAGCAAAAAGCAGCGCAAAGGATCGGCATACGCACTGATATCAAAAAACTTTCGGCCGGCACGCCAGATGCGGAATTGCTCAAGATCATCCAGACTTGGAACAAAGACCCAGAGGTCAATGGCATCATAATCCAGCTCCACTTGCCTGAGGGCCATGACACGGATGCGCTCATCGCGGCCATTGAACCCAAGAAAGATGCTGATGGCTTTCACCCGAAAAATATTGAAGCGCTCCAAACAGGCAAAGCCTTGATCGTTCCCCCATTGCACGAAGGCATTTTGCGTTTGATCGCATCAACCAAAGTCACGCCCAACCATGCGCTGGCCATTATCGTGGCTAACACACACACGTTCGCTGATCCGCTCAAGCGCATCCTGGAAAAAGCCGGAGCCACTGTGCGCATCATGCTGCCCAAGGAAAAAGACGATAAAGAATTGCGCAAGGCAGACATCATCGTGGTCGCAGTCGGCAAACAAAACTTTTTGAATTCAAACAGCGTCAATGACGGCGCAGTCGTAATCGATGTAGGCACCAACAAACTGCCAGACGGCCGCGTCCGCGGTGATTTCAACCCCGAAGGCACAGACCATATGCAGGGCTGGTACTCCCCAGTCCCCGGCGGCGTCGGCCCGATGACCGTAGCCATGCTCATGAAAGGCGTGAGGGAGATGGTGAAGTAAGAAACATGAATTTCCAATTTACATTTTACAATTTTCAATCAATTATCAATTCCTAATTATTTGCCAAACTCCGATGGCCAATTCGAGTAATTATGATTTAGAGAATAGGACGGCCGTATTCAGCGAGGAGCTGATCAAATTTTGCAAAACCATCAGAGAAGATAGCGTCAATCGCCCGATAATTAACCAGCTGATACGTTCGGGTACCAGTATAGGTGCAAATTATTGCGAGGCAAACAACGCGAGTTCAAGAAAGGACTTTCAGAACAAAATTTTTATTTGCAAAAAAGAAGCGCAGGAAACTAAGTATTGGCTAAGAATACTTTCGACCTGCTGCCCCGAAAAGAACGAAGAAATCAAAAAACTTTGGAAAGAAACTCAAGAGTTCACCATGATCTTTCAAAAAATAGTCAACACCTTGAGAGAGAAGAATTGAAAATTGATCTTTGAAAAATTCATTGTAAATTGTAAATTGATTATTGGAAAATGCTGGATACTTTGGCCTCTTGAGGCCTATTGTTGTATAATTCCTGCATATGAAAAAAGCTATTTGTTCGATTGCAGCCTTGTCTGCACTGCTACTTTTAACTGGTGCTGGCTGTGGTGCGCCTGCAACCAACCAGGTTGATACTAATACTGCGCCTGCAGTGACTAATACGACTCAGACTCCTGAGCCCATAACAACAAACCCAGCTCCTACGCCCACAGTACCAGACAAACCGACAACCGTGCCGGTTAAGGTAACAAAGACGATCAACATCCAGAATTTCGCTTTCAGCCCAACGTCTCTCACAGTCAAGAAGGGCACAACCGTCGTCTGGACCAACAATGATTCAGCTCCGCACCAGATCAAGTCTGCGACATTCAACTCAAGCGCTTTGAGCAATGGCCAAACCTATTCTTTTACTTTTGACACTGTGGGCGCTTTCCCCTATTCCTGCGCCATCCACCCGTCCATGCAAGGCACGATAATCGTTGAATAACATGATCCACACTCTTGCCCTCACCCAGATCCTGGGCTTTCCCCTGATCATGTACGGAGGCGTTCTTACTTTGTGCCTTGTGCTTTTCACTGCCTCGGTCGGTTATTTGAATTTCCACAACATCCGCATCATCCCATTCAAATGGCATCCGGTTTTGGCCCTCACCACCATCATCGTCGCGCTTTTCCATGCCACGCTTGGCTTATCCATATTATTAAACTTTTAAATTACTATGCCTAAAGTCCAAAAAAACGAAGTCAATATCAGCAAGTGCACTTGCGCTGATTGCCCGAGCTATAATGAATGCGCCCGAGGCAAAACAGAAAAGCTGTATTGCGCAGAACAAGTCGGCAAAAGCGAATGTGCTTATAAAATGAACGGGTGCATCTGCGGCCAATGCCCAGTGCATGCGGAATTTGATCTCAAAGCCGGGGCTTATTGCATCCATGGCTCAGCAGATGAGACCGATGACAAGTAACAAGTATCAAGTTACAAGAGCGCTCTTGTAACTTTTAACTTTAAACTTGAAACTACTATGAAAGATGCAGAGCTCAAGAAATTGCTGGACATTGATGACAAAACGCTCCAGCGTTTTAAGGATATCCGCAAGCAGACCATCAGCGAGGCCAAAAAGTTAAGCGCTAAAAAAGGCACGCTCAAAGCCATTGGCATTTCTGGTTCTGCTCGCGATGAGTTTGATATGGCTGGCGAGAGCAGCAATTCCGAGTTCTTGCTTAAGCAGGCTTTGGATGAACTCAAAAAGCAAGGCGTAAAGACTGAGTTGATCCCTTTGCGTAAATACAAGATTGAGCATTGCAAGGCCTGCTATTCCACGACCAACACGCAATGCCATTTTTATTGCTCATGCTATCCCAAAGGCACGCCCACTGGCGATGACATGACCAATGTTCTGTATGACAAGATTTTGGATGCTGACATCATCCTCTTTGCCACGCCCGTGAACAATTTCAAGATGTCCTCGCTCATGGCTCTGTTCATTGACCGCTGTATCAGCTTGGACGGGAGTTTACAGCCAGCTGACCCTAAGGCCGCGAAAAACAAGGAACTGAACATCAAGCACACGAAGTTTGTTGAGCTCATGGCTGATGGCGCAATCCCAGGCAGTGGGTTCCTGCGCCGCTTTTGCGGAAAAACAGCCGGCATCATCGTGACTGGCCACGAAGAAGGCGCGTCCATGGTCATCTCGTCTCTGTTCATGACTTTGAGCCACTTTGGAATGGTGTTTGCGCCATGGACAAATATGTATGCCATGTCATCCATCACAAACCCGACTTTTAAGGACAAAGCCCTGGTCACCAACCCCATGCATATAGATGATGCGCGAAAAGTGGCTCAAAATGCCTTAACCATGGCCAAAACCCTGCGAAAACAGCCTGTTGACTGGAAATACGACTATTCCACCAACTAGATCGTCTTGTTTATGGAATTAGATGCACACAGCTTTGAGAAACAGATTTTCGATAGGCTTGTTTGCCCTAAACAAGATTTACAGAAAAAATAATTCTCAGCCTGCACTTTCAAGAAGTGCGACTTCAGCGAATGCAGATTTTCTGGTTCGACTTTTGTTGATTGTGTTTTTGTAGACTGCAATCTTTCAAACATCAAGATCAATACCTGCTCTTTCCAGAACGTCGCATTCAAAAACTGCAAAATAATCGGCGTTAATTTTACTAGCGTCAGATCACTGCTTATAGAATGGTCGTTCAGCAATTGCGTAATTGAACTTTGTGATTTCGGCAACCTGGAAACGCGCCATACGAAATTCCTGGATTGCACGCTGCGTGAATCAGACTTTTCCGGCGCCAACCTGACTGAATCAGATTTTTCAGGTTCGGATTTGCAAGGCACAAAATTCCAAAACACGATCCTGAACAAAGCTGACTTGAGCAAAGCCAGGAATTATTACATTGATCCCATGCAAAACAAAATCAAAGGCGCGAAATTCTCCTACCCTGATGTTTTGGCGCTTTTGCACGGATTTGGTATTGTGCTGAAATGAGCTAAACGAATTCTTCTAGGAAACTGCCTAAAGGAGGCTAAAATGCAGAAATGCGATTTTAAAGACTGCGCGCTTTGGAAACCGGATAAAGAGCAATGCGATGATTGTATAGATGGCCGATTCATCGATGCGGTCAGCGAATACGCATCTACCTGCGATGGTTGCGGAGAGCTCACGCACCACGACTTGATGGTAATGGATCCCAAGACCCAACTCGGCTATTGCAAACCATGCGCCAAACAAAGAGGCCTGTCATGAGCCGCGCTCCCTACTCGGGGAAATGCAATATTTCCCCTCTTCCTAAAAGCATTTGTTTGATTTTAACAAAAAAACCCGCTGAGTAGTGCGGGCTATGAAGTTCGTGTGAGCGAAATTTCTTTTTTGGCTTCAGCGACCAAATCGCGGATGAGCTGGTGGTGGCTCAGCATCTGGATGTCGGTCAAGCCCCTTGTCACGAAGTCCTTGTGGTCGCCATGGTCACTTTCTGACAGAAGCCGCAAAAGTACATGAATCTTGATGAATGCAGCGCCTACATCCTCAAGCACTTGCTCGGTCTTGCAGATCGCTGCATCATTGGTTTCCTCGATGAGCGATTTCAGCATTTCGAACGTGGTTTCACGAATTCCCTGTCTGTCCATGTCTCACCTCCGGTTGATAGAACGCGATATTCTTACAACAAAAACAGCCTTTGTGTCAAGGCTTGATTCCCCCTCGATCCCCCTTTCTGCAAAAGGGGCTTCAAAAATTAGTGCGTTAAAGTCTCCCTTACCAAGGGAGAAGCGAAGAGGAATAAATCAGTTATGCAGCTCAATCCCCTCTGCGGCCATGTGATAGGCGTGTTGTCTACGCATGACGCGTTCCATGACCAGTACAACAGCGACTTCAATGATTATTTGGACTAACAGTTCGTAGCGGAAAAGCATGCTCAAAGGATAGTGATAGCCAATGTAAGCGATCACTGTTTCCATGAGGAATGTGACCACGACCCAAGAACCCAAGAAAATGCCAAGTTGCTTGTTGGTCGGTATTTGTTTGTGGAATGCCCAGTAGGCAAAGGGCGCTGCGATCAAGCCTGATGCTACCCAGCCGATAGCCATCTCATAATAGCGGCCAATGGGAACCGGGATGAGATACGTGAACACTGCCCACATGGCAGTATAATTGGCCACCCATTTGCAGAATGGCACTAAAAAATACATGAAGCGTTTCATAGATAGTGGGTATAAAAATGGACAAAGATGAGCAGGACAAGAGCTAAGCCTAGGACCAATGGTACTTGGCGCCAGACTGGATTGAATTTATATTTTGTTTTTCTGGTATTGAAAACTTTATACGCACAGACGCATAAGAGCAAGGCTACGAAGGCCGTCAGCACGCCGCCCACAAACCCTAGCGTGGTAAGCAGATCGCGCGACACAAAAACATACAGCAAAAACGGGAACAGGATAGTGATTATCCAAGCCGCGACTGAACCAAGCTTAAGATCTATGTGCAAGGTGAATTTTAAAGCCTGAGCCATGGTGAGATACGAGGTTATGACCGCAAGTAGGCCAATAGATGGAATGAGCCACCAAAAAATCGGCGGAAATACGAGCTGAATGTCCCTGACTGAATGGATATTCGGATAAACGCCTGCGATAAAGATACCGAACAGCCAGGACAGGACGCCTGCCAGGAATGTGCCCCAAAAAACTCCTTTGCGCGAGTCTGATCGCTTCTTGTGCGCTAAGTCAACCAAGTCAGGCATGATAGAAATGCCCATGACTGAAAAAAAGATGACGCCGAATGCATTGAACAGCCCGTTAGCATGCGCTTGGCCGAACAGATTCCAATTCACGAACGGGAACAGCACAAGCAAAGAAAAAAGCATGAACCCGATCAACAGCCAAGTGAGTTCGCTTTCCACGACTGCGACGACCTTAAGGCCGAAAAACACGATCAGCGATCCCACAATCCAGAAGATCAAGCTCCATATCCAAATCTGTTCACCGAAAACATTCCTGCTCAGCATGGACAAGAACTCCCCGCCCAAAATAATGTAAGCCAGGATTGTGCCGGAAATTTTCAGGAAAACGCTTAAACCTGCAATCCAATACATTTTGCGCCCCAGCACGACTCCGACATAGCCAGGAATCCTATGTTTGCCCGGCACATTCAACACAACATCCGTAAACAAAAGGTGGAGCAAGATAGCCAGGATCAAAACCGCAAAAAACAGCAAAGAACCGCCTAAGATGCCTGTGCGCGCAAAAACCTCGGGCAAGCCAAAAACACCCGCCCCCACGATAGTCCCCAGCAAGTTTAAAGCAACGACAACCGTGTAACTTTTTTGTTTCATTTTGTCTATTATAACACGTAAAACGCTAAAGCCTAAAAGCCAAACCCTAAACGCATTTCCCCGGGTTCAGCGTTAAGGGTTAAGGGTTGAGCAAGAGAGTTATCCACACTCAATAACCCTGTTATCATCTTCCGCTGGCCACACTAGCCATGTAATTTTGCCCACATATGCAAGACACGGAAAAACTGGTGCCCCAGAACATTGAGGCTGAGATGTCGCTCATCGGCTCTTTGCTTATTGATAAGGAGGCCATGGTCCGCGTGGGCGACCAGGTCACGGCCGATGATTTTTACGTAGAAAAGCACCGTGAGATTTTTGAGTGCATGGTCGATCTGTATCGCAGGCACGAACCCATTGATATTCTCTCGCTCTCAGACAAGCTCGAAGAACGGAAGTTGATTGAGACCATCGGCGGTCGTGCATATTTGATCCAGCTCTCAAACTCTGTGCCGACTGCGAGCCATGCCACGCACTATGCACAGATCATCCAAAAGAAAGCGACTTTAAGGAGATTGATCCATTCGGCCCAGGATATCGCGGCCATTGGCTTTGATCAACAAGAAGATGTTGAGACGATTTTGGACCGGGCTGAAAAAAGTTTGTTCAGCGTTTCACAGAAATTCCTTAAAGCCGCATTCACGCCCATCATCAACATTTTGGACAATGCTTTCGAAAGGATCGATGAGATCCATCGCGAAAAAGGAAAAATCCGCGGCGTATCCACTGGATATGTTGATTTGGACAATTTGCTCGGCGGTTTCCAAAAAAGCGACTTGGTCATCTTGGCTGCGCGCCCATCGTGCGGCAAAACATCCCTGTCTCTGGACTTCATGCGCAATGCCGCGGTCAAGCACAAAATCCCGGTCGGTTATTTCTCCTTGGAAATGAGCAAGGAGCAGGTCGTTGACCGCTTGATCTGCGCCGAAGCAAATGTTGATTTATGGAAAATGCGCACCGGCAGATTGTCAGACCAAGGCGAGAATGATGACTTTTCGCGCATTGGCCATGCCATCGGCACATTATCCGAAGCTCCGATCTATATTGATGACGCAGCATCGGCCAATATCATGGAGATCCGCACTAAAGCCAGGCGCTTGCAAATGGAACATGGATTAGGCTTCGTGATCGTGGACTACTTGCAGCTTATGGAATCGCGCGCTGGAGCTGCTTCGGAAAATCGCGTGCAAGAAGTTTCGGAGATCACGCGCGGCCTCAAATCAATTGCCCGCGAACTGAACGTGCCTGTACTCGCCTTGTCCCAGCTCTCGCGCGCAGTCGAGCAGACCAAGCCAGCCATCCCAAAACTGTCGCACTTGCGCGAATCAGGTTCAATTGAGCAAGACGCAGACGTGGTCATGTTCATTTACCGCAAAGCCGCGGATAAAAACTATCGCACAGAGGATTTGTCGCCAGAGGAGCGCAACCTCGCTGAAATCCACATTGAAAAACATCGCAATGGCCCGACTGGCGTGGTCAAGCTCTTCTTTGATGCGACACGCGCCAGCTTCAGGTCTTTGGCTAAACAGCCTCAAGGCGCAAATGCCTTGCAGCCTGCCATGCAGAGGCCAGGCATTTCCATGCCTCCCATGGGCGCCCCAGGCCTTCCATCAGCTGATTTTGACCCGAATACACCGATCCAAAACACGCCTCCGCCAAACGCGCCGTTTTAATCCCCCTCGATCCCCCTTTATTAAAGGGGGCTTTTGGTAGTACTATGGATGCATATGCGCAACAAAAATATCCTCTATAGTTTTTTAAGCTCCTTGGGCGTCTTAATCTACGTCTCTGGCGTGGCTTGGTTTTTATCCAATGGCGAGAAAATCTTCGGGAAAAACCAATCAATGGGCATACCTGTTGCATTTTTGTTAGTATTCGTCCTATCAGCTGCAATCACAGGCAGTTTGGTGTTTGGTTATCCGGTCTGGCAATATCTTGATGGAAAAAAGAAAGAGGCTCTCAAAGCCCTTGGTTGGAACTTGGGATTCTTGGCCATATTCACGATTGCAGCTCTGGCGTTGATAGCGATTTAATCCGCCTAACTTAATCCACTTTCATACCCCCTTAACAGGGGGGTATTGACTTTTTAGGCAAAATGGTGTAAGTAGAACTCGCACTATAACACTAACAAGCGAGGGCTCATGTTGGACATCGTTGCCACCTATCAAGCCAGAGTTCAGCTCGTACAGCCCAAACCCTCTGTTCTCTTGCAGCGGTTCGATAAAATCGCAAGAGTCGGGCAAACGCACTTCAGCCAGATTCCTGAAATCAAACCAGCGATCAAGGGCTCTGGAGCTCTGCAAAGGACCTACCAGCTGATCAAGGTCCCGGGCACGACTGATGATGCAACACAGCCTTTTGATAGAGAGGGGGTCCTGCGGTTCATCCAAAACAACCGGCA
>CAZPAP010000046.1:0-8851 GCA_964584725.1 uncultured Gammaproteobacteria bacterium | reverse complement strand
GGCATGCGCATAATATGTGCCGGCCAAACCATATGCAGTCTGGCGTTCAGTCTTAAAAATCAAGCTATAACCCTTGTCATTGCCCCGATAGCCATAATATTCATTTGAACTTGGACCGATCGGAAAAAAATCAAGGAAAACAGGCGTCGTGTTATCGCTTGCAGCCACGAGGCCATTGGCTCCAAGCCGTTCTATGCCTGAACCAGGCTGGCCAAGGTCTGTGCCCTCTGAAACTGGGTACGTAGCCTTCTGCAGCCAGTACTGGCCAAAGGCTGCGCGCATTACGCTCACGTCAGATACGCGCTTGGCATCCCGCGTGGTAGCGCGCTGAACGCCCAAGGCATAAACAAAGATGGCGATCACCACTCCGATGACCAGCAAACCAATCAAAAGCTCTGGGATGGTGATGCCTAAAAGAACGCGTTTTTTTGTCATACTGGTCTTAGTATACCAAAACCCCTCCCTTGTTGTAAGGGAGGGGCAGGGATGAGATAGGTTTATTGCGTAATACCCGTCTGCTTGGCTGTATGGGCTCCGGCTGGGAGGTTTTGTACAGCTTTTTCAGTGAAGAAATACAGGTTAAAGCTGCTGATGGTCGCACCGCCACCCATGGCATAGTCGCAAGTCGTGTTTGCGCCTGTGCAAGCTGTGCCTCCGGCATTCTGCGGATCCTTGGTCAAACCAAGGTTGATATAGCTGCTGGTCTGGTCAACGCCGCCTCCACCGCAAGCCTTATCGCAGATCTTTAAGTTACTGACTGCTGTGCCGCCGGCTGGGACTGCAGTAGCGCAATCCGTGGCGCAAACATACATGCTGTCTTGGTTGGCTGAGGCCAAAGCCGCGACCACTGCCCGCACATCTGCCACGCGCTTAGTATCGCGCGCTTTCTGCTGCGAGTTGCCATAGGCAACGACTGCCAATGTGGCCAAGATGCCGATGATGGCAATGACCACCAAAAGTTCGATCAAGGTAAAACCTTTATTGGTTTTCATAATGAACGTTGGAACGTAATTAAATAAGAATGATTTAAGTTGGGGATATTATATCACACTTACGCGCCCGAAGACATGTTATACATGGGCAACATGATGGCCGAGACCATGACGCCCACGGCCAAGCCAAGGATGACCATGATCACTGGCTCAATCAAAGTCAGCATGCCGGCTGACATGTTCGCCACTTGCCTGGAATAGAAATCGCTCAATCTTTTCAAAATATCATTCAACTTGCCTGTTTCTTCGCCCACGGACAGCATCTGGACTACCATGGACGGCACCTCCTTGCTCTTGGCAAAAGCCGTGGTCAAAGGCTGGCCGTCATTCACAGCCTCAATAGTCTGGAGGATGAGATTTTTCCACACGGCATTGCCCATGACCGAGGCTGCAATCTCAAGTGCCTGCACCAAAGTCACCCCGCCTGACATGAGCGTGGACATTGACTGGCAGAACCTGACTACATATATATATTGGAAGAGCGTGCCGAAAATCGGAATCTTGAGCTTGACCCAATCCCATTGGTAGCGGCCATAAGGCGTTTGGATCCAATAATAAAAAGCTGTGCAAAAGACAACGACGCCCAAGATGATCACCCACCAATACAAGGCCATGAAATCCGAAGTCGCAATCAGCATCTTGGTGGTCAAGGGCAGCTCTGTGCCTGATTCTTTGAGCACGGCTGTCAATTTCGGCACCACATAAGTCATGACGATAAAACCCACAGCCAGCATGCTGCAGACAATGAAGATCGGGTACATGAGCGCGCCACGCAGCTTGGATAGCAGATCAAAATCCTTTTCCTGCTGGTCAGCCAAATACAGCATGACCTCTGCCAGCTGGCCTGTGGTTTCACCAGCCCTGATCATGTTCACGAAAAAGGCAGAAAAGACTTTGGGATATTTTTCGCAGGCATCAGACAATTTGGCGCCGCCCTCAATCTCATTGGCCACATCAGCCAGGACTTCTTTGAACCTCGGATTTTTGGTCTGGTGATACAGGTTGCGCACAGCATCCACCAAAGGCACTGATGCGGAAATCATGACCGAAAGCATGCGGATGGCAGCCACCAGCTCTTTGGATGTGACGCGATTCAAAAAAGCAGTCAAAGACCGGGATGCAGCCTCAGAACCGCGATAAGGTTCCAAGCTCAATATCTCATAATCCCTTTCGACTAAAGCCTCACTGGCTGCGTCAGGGTTCGGCGCTTCTACTATGCCGCCTTGCATTCTCCCATCCGGTAGCCGGACCTGGTACTTATATGTTGGCATATCAGACAAAACACAACACTTCCCTTACCTTGCGCATCAGGCTCAATGGGGCTGAATGAGTTTTGATCAAATAAGCGCTGGCGCCATATTCCATGGCCCTGTCCACATCTTCGCGCTGGCCAAGGTTGGTGAGTACTATCATGGGCAAGCTATTCAAGTCTGGATGGCACCTGACTTTTTCCATTACTTCAAAGCCATCCATTTCAGGCAAAAGCACATCCAAAACAATCAAATCGGGCGTTTCGCGCTCCATTTGCTTCAAGCCATCTTCTCCGCTGCGGGCCACCCGGACTTCGCACCCGTTTTCATTCAAAAAGCGGCCGTAGATATTGGCTAAAAATGTGTCATCATCAATAATAAGTACTCTCATGCCCATAATTATGTTTCTTCGGCTGATTCCTGGCCTAAACGCTCCACTTCCTCGACTGTGGTCAAGCCCTCGGCTGCCTTCAGCACCAGATCCTGGCGCAAAGTCATCATTTCTTGGCGTTCAAACTCTGCTTTGAAGCCTTGCGACGTCCAACCTTCTTCCACCAACTTTTGGGCCTGGGGCGTGAACTGAAAAAGTTCTGCCACAGCTGTGCGACCTTGATAGCCAGTGTTGTTGCATTTGGCACAGCCAGCCCCCTTATAGAACTTGATGGTCGAGGCTACGTCAATATTGCCTAAATATTTCTTGGGAATCTTGGCGATCACGTCCATCAGCTTTTTGCGCGTATTTTCCGGAATCTCCTGCTCAGTCTTGCAAAAGGAGCAGATTTTGCGCGCCAAACGCTGAGCCACGCCCAGGTTCATGGTCGCGGCCAGCAAAAAGGGCTGGACACCGATATCAATCAAACGCGGGACCAGGCCGTAAACATCATTCGTGTGCAAGGTCGAGAAAATGAGGTGGCCGGTAAGCGAAGCATGGATGGCCAGCTCAGCTGTTTCTTTATCGCGGATTTCACCGACCATGACCACATTCGGATCTTGGCGCAAGAGTGCGCGCAAACCAGTGGCAAACGTGTACCCGATCTCTGGCCTGATTTGGGATTGGTTCACGCCTTGGATGTAATATTCAACTGGATCTTCCAAAGTAGAGATATTGACTCCGTCAGCATTGAGCAAAGTCAAAGCCGCGAACAAGGTCGTGGATTTACCGGATCCGGTCGGACCAGTAATCAGGAACAGGCCGTGCGGTTTTTTGATTTCCTGCTTGACGATGTCCATGTATTCCTTCCTGAATCCGAGCTGTTCCAGGGTCGGCGCACCTTGGGTCGTATCCAAAATACGCATCACGACTTTTTCATGATCCACTACGGGCAAAGTCGAGATGCGGAAGTCGATTTTTTTGCCGTTTATTTCTTGGGTGATGCGGCCGTCCTGCGGAATGCGCGTTTCATCGATTTTTAGATTGGCCAAGACTTTGACGCGCGAAACTAAAGCCGGATGAACGTAAACTGGCAAGGATAAGGAGGTGCGCAAAACGCCGTCAATACGGTAGCGGATGCGGCACTCAGTATCCATTGGCTCAATATGTATATCAGATGCACCAGCTTCCACGGCGTGCCGCATGATGATGGATAGCATGCGCGAAACTGGCGCGCCTTTCAATATCTCTTGGATATCCCCACTTTCCACTTTTTCCTCTTCCTGGGTTTTCTCGAATTTGCCCTTAGCCTGTTCCAAAGCAGTCTGGACTTCAGCCTTCAGACCAGACATGTCTTTGGTGAACTTCTTGATTTGCGAGGCTGGCGCTGTGGCGATTTTCAATCCCCAACCTTTGTCGCTGGTCAAAAACTCCAAAGCTTCAACAGCCCGATAGTCTTGTGGATCGCGCAGAATGACTTCCAGGGTTTTGCCGTCAAACTTATACGGGATCATCTGGAAATTATCCAATGTTGTTTTGGGGATAAGTTTGACTACTTCCGGATCTGGTGCGGATTCACCCAAATCCTCATACGCAATGCCCGTGACTTCGGCCACGGTCTTGGCAAAATCAACTTCTGGCACGTATTTGCCGCCGACTAAAGCTTGCTCCAATGTTTTTCCGCGCGCCACTAAATCCTGGGCAATGCTCTTGATTTTGTCCGTAATCAGGCCGCGCGAAACAAGCAGATCCAATATTTGGTCGTTCATAGTGTTGGAGTTGAGGTTGTTGTTTTGGGCAGCATCTTATTCGGTGCAAGAATGGCGCCCGAAGTCGCGGCCACCATGCCTGGAGCTAAAAACGGATTGTCCCGGCCCATGGGCAAATCAGGCACAGCCTGCATATAAGCCGTTTGGAGCTGAGGGAAAACCGGATTTTTGGAAACGTCGGCCTTGGGATTGAAGCTCTGGGCGCGGCGCTGGACCAAGATCGCCTCAGACGGCGTCTGCTCCAAAGCCCGCGATACAAAGACAAAGACTACGCCCACCAAAATCAAGGCTGAAACAGCCAGCAAGATCCTGGAGAGCAAGGGCGGAGCGTAATTCAGATCCATATTATTTGGTTGAAGCCGGGAAATAATAAGTCTTCATCTGCAATGAAAAAACAGCCGAATTCTTGGAAAAACTGTTGATGCTCAAGTTCTGGATATCAATGACCCGCAAAGACAATTCCAAAGATGACAAAAAGTTTTTCAAAGCTTGGTAATCCTGGGCCTCTACTGTCATGGTCATGTTCAGGCCTTGGACTTTGCCGGTTGCAGCCTTCTTGTCGTCAGCCGAAAACGTGATGCTGGAAATCTTGACTTTGTTTGCGCTGGCAGCTGCATCCATCTGGACTAGCAGATTCGGGACTCCAGGCTCGCGAGGCAAGGCTAAATCGACTTTCCCCAAAACTTCAGGATCAATCGTTTGGGCAGCGGCCACTGAACGGCTCAAAGAATCAAAATACTGCTTTTCGTTTTCAGCCTGCAGCTGCACGTCCTGGATGCTGGCTGTCACGCCCTTATACTCATCGATCTTGGGCTTGATCACGATAAAACCAGCAGCCACCAAAAGCGCCAGCAGCAACAAAATCATTGTCCCGTAATAATGGGTGAACATTTTGGAAGGCTTCTTCACTTCTCGCTTTTCATTTCCGGTTGCGAGATGCGAGTTGCGAGATGCGAGTTGCGAGTTAGAGGTTTCCATATCGTTATTTGGTTGATGTTGAAGCAGCCAGCCTCAGCACATCAGGTTTGAACTGGACTATCATCTGGAAAGTGATGTTTGATTTGTCCTTGTCGTGTTGGATGGCGAACGAACCAGCGTCAACCGAAACGATTTCCGGTGCTTGCCTGAAAGTCAAAAGCTGGCGCGCCGTCGACGGCAGATCAGTGGCAGTCACGGATAAGCTGAGCTTGCCTGCGCTATCCAGCACCAAGTTTCCGTATGACACGCTCTTTAATGTTTTTTGCTCCAAGAAACTAAATAATTTAAGGACTGAGACATGGTTGTCCAATAACCCGTTCAAAGCGATCAAGCGCGGCTCCAAATCCTGGAAAACCGCCCATTTTGCCTGCTGTTCGGCGATCTGAGCCTTGATCTGGGTTTCGTTCGCAGCCACGACAGCCAATTCCGCATTTGAGCTTTGCGTGACCCTGTCCAAAACAACATAAGCGCAAGCGAAAATCGTGGCCAAGAAAATAGTCAAAAAGGCCAAAGTAAATTTGCGCTTGCCGATATTTATCTGTAAATCGCGCACCAGCTCCTCTGACAGCAAGCTCACATGCACAGGCTTGCGCACGCGCTTGATGATCCTGACGCGCTTCGCTGCACCGTCTGGAACGATCTTTGGCCTGACAGGCAGTGCGACCGGCTTTGGCGCCTCCGAAGCCTGTGATTTCTGTGTCGCGACCTGAGGTCCGGTTTGTACTCCTGGTAATGGAAGAGTTGGTTTATTGTCGAGATTCGAGCTGCGAGTTGCGAGTTGCGCAGGTGGTTTCGGTTTAGTCGGCGTGAAAAATTGCGGAGGAGATTTGGGCGGCGGTTCCACTTCGCGCGGAGCAAACAACTTCTTCTTCAGCTCATCGCCCCAGACTCCCAACTTGTAATACAAACGCGAATAGAACGGTTCGCTCGCCAGCATTTTGTCCACCTCGTTTTCATCCACTTCAATGATCTCAACATCCTCTTCTTCCTTGTTGGGCATGTGCATGCTAACCGTTTGCTCGTTTTTGACGGGCTCAACAAGGCTTTTCTTCAATTCCTCCTCTTTTTCCCGAAATGGATCGGGCAGGAGTGAGATGTCGGACATTTTGGTTATTTAGTGATTGATTATTCCTTGATGATTGTATCTTCGAAATTGATGATTGCTATTCAGATATATCTCTCATCGCGCAGCCAATGGCCACAGGGAATCTGGATCCGATCTCGTCTAAGATGGGACGCAAGTCCAAAGGATAAATCACTCTGGCCCAAGGATCGCCTAAGAAAGAGTTCACGTTCATAGCCTGAGTCAGATAATCAGTCAAACCCGGCAATAGGGCTGACCCGCCAGTCAAAATAATCTTATCAATGCGCCTAGTCTCCCCTGTATCGTTTTGACCTTGGTACAAAGAAAAAGAATATTTGATTTCATTCAGGATGGGTTTCATCAAGGTCGTCATCATTGGGTTCAAATCCCCGGCTGGCGCAAAACCAGACATGGAACGGATATCTTTCTTGATGATCTCGGCTTGCTCATATGGGATGCCCAGCATCTGCGCCATGGTATTGGTGATCGAGTCGCCGCCCACAGCGATCGAACGGTTAAGGAATGGCACGCCTGATTGGACTACAGAGATGTTCGTGCGTTGATAGCCGATGTCTATGATCATGATGCTGGAACGGTCTTTGCCGATGAGTGACCTGATCTGGGCAAAGGTTTCGGTTTCCAAAGACAAGAGATTCAGACCGCATTTTTTGCTCAGCAGATCGATATAGCGGTTGACCAAAACTTTCGGAGCGCCAGTCAGCAATACGCGCGATACCTTTTTCTGCTGTTCCTTGCTCATGGCGTCTTCTATCACCTTGCTGTCCAGCTGGATTTCTTCGAGCGGTATTGGAATCAATTTCTTGGCCTGCCAGATTATCGCTTCCTTCAATTCTTTTTCATTCGTGGCTGGCACGCTGATGATGGAGCTGAAGATGGAGGAGACTGGTACGGCAGTAATCGCATTCTTGGTCGTGCACTTGGCTTTGGCCAACATGTTCTTGAGGAGCTTGGCCGTTTCTTCCAAACGCTCAGTGAACAACACGTCAAAATTCTCCACTGGCCGGTCCAGATAGGCATATGTCACCAAGCGGGCATGCCCGCCGTCATTGGCCAACTCAACAAGCTTGATGCCTGAGAGCCCAATGTCTATGCCCACGAAGTTTTGCGTTTTTGGTTTGGAGAAAAGTCCCATATGTTTAAAAGTTTGCGTCAGTTTGCTTGGGCAAGGATTGGCCGATGTCTTGCATGCCCGGCGGCGGATTAACTACTGCCCGTCCATCAAAAACAAATTCTTCGGCCGGCTTGGTCGGATCAGAATTGTTCTGCCTCTGCAGATCGAACTTGCGGGCCACGTAAATGCCCATCAATTGCAAGTACTGGTCTGCGCCGCCCGATGTCCCGGTCTGGATCATGCCTTCGGCAAAATATGTGCCGGAAACTTTTTGCACGTTCGCATCTATCTTGACGTTGCCGCCTGTGCCAAAAGCATCTTTGACTGCAATCACGCCAAAGGAAGATAGGTTCTTTAACCTGGATTGGACTGGAGGAACAGCAAGATAATTAATATCTCCGTTGATCTCCAAATCCGCGCCTTCAATCAAGAGCAAACCAGACCCTTCCTCTGCTCCTGTGCCGTTCTTGAAATTTTTCGCCGGCAAAACAAATGTCCCCGGGCCAGTGAAGCGATAGATCCTGCCATTCAGCATGTCCGGGATTTGAGCCGCGTCCGTGATATTGATGACTGTGCCATAACGGCCATTGCGTATGCCAGCCAAATCCAAAAAGCCTAAAACATTGCGGTATTTGGTATCCATGGACGGCAAAGGAATATCGCCGGCAGCGCTTTCCTTGCACACGGCAAAAGCATCTGCGCTCGTCCAATCAATCGCTCCGTTGGAGCGCAGACAATACGCAGCATTGGATACGCCCGCTTCTTTGGGCGCTTTTGTGCCGGTTATGCCACCGCCTGCATAAACATTGCCGGACAAGACCTGGGTCCAAGCCGAACAGACAGCGGCATTAGTGCGGCAGTCCGGATCCAAACAATCCAAAAGCGGCTGGCCATTGGTTGAGTTGTCGCTGCAGCATAAATTTTTCTGGTCAGGATTTCCGGCAAAGGCAGTGCATTGCGATTGGGGCGGAATAGGCGCAAAACAAGCCGGGTCGCCAGCACAAGCAGGGTCAGAGCAATCTATGAAGCCATTGCCATCATCATCCAAACCATTGGAGCAATAATTGCCCTCTGAACAAACCGGAGTAAACAAACATGAGTCATCCGGCGGTTTGCCGCCAAAGCCAGCGCAGTCGATTTGGTTGTTGGCGTTATTATCAAGCGTGTCATGGCAGGCTTGATATTGGTTAACTAAACCGGCTCCCAAGGAATTGATTTCCAAAGCAGCAGCCACGCAAGCCGGAGTCGCAATACAGCCTGGGTCTGCGCAATCCTT
>CAZPAP010000045.1:0-9172 GCA_964584725.1 uncultured Gammaproteobacteria bacterium | reverse complement strand
GCTCATGCCAGCCAATGAGGAAAAAATCTATCGTTTGGAAATGCTGGGCGGCCGGGTAGATAGGATTGCGCAAATAGAACCAGTCAGCCGCAAGGTCTTGCGCGAGCAAGGCGACCTATGGGTCTTTCCGGCTAAACATTTCATCACAGCTGGGCCAGAACGCGAGCGCGCCATCAAAGACATACGCCGCGAACTGGCTGAGCGGCTTTCGTATTTTGAAAAAACAGGCAAGCTGCTTGAGGCTGAGCGCCTGGAGCGCCGCACGCGCTATGATTTGGAAATGATCGAGACGCTTGGGTATTGTTCAGGCATAGAAAATTATTCGCGGCATCTGTCTGGCCGCAAAGAAGGGGAGCCGCCTGATACTTTGCTTTCATATTTCCAGGGAGACTTTTTGACTATCATAGATGAGTCGCACGTCACGATTTCGCAGATCGGGGGCATGTACGAAGGCGACAAATCCAGGAAAGACACTTTGATAGAACATGGATTCCGTTTGCCTTCAGCGCGCGACAATAGGCCCATGACATTTGCTGAGTTCGAGAAAAAGATAACGCAGGCCGTTTTCGTCTCAGCCACGCCCGCGGCTTTTGAATTCAAGAATTCCGATGCAATCATTGAGCAGATCATCCGCCCGACCGGCTTGATCGATCCGCAAGTGATCATCAGACCGATAACTCCTCATCCTGTCATCTTGAGCGACGTGAGTTCGACGAACAAAGTCGAAAGATCTGGCTCGATCAAACGACACAAACCAGATTCTTCGACTCCGTCAAACTCCGCTCAGAATGACAATGAGGGGGCTGGCCAGATCGATGATTGTATCGAACGCATCAGCCAGACGACCAAATCAGGCATGCGCACCTTGGTCACGACTTTGACCAAAAAGATGGCTGAGGACCTGACTGATTATCTGAAAGAGAAAAACCTCAAAGCCTGTTATCTGCATTCTGACATCAAGACTGTTGAGCGGCTGGAGATTTTGAGCGACTTCAGGCGCGGGACTTATGATGTGCTGGTCGGCGTCAACCTGTTGCGCGAAGGCTTGGACTTGCCTGAGGTGTCTTTGATCTGCATCTTGGATGCTGACAAGGAGGGTTTCCTCAGGTCTGAGACGTCTTTGATCCAGACCATCGGCCGCGCGGCCCGCAACGTAAAAGGCACAGTCATACTTTACGCTGACCACATTACAGACAGCATGAAACGCGCCATCCAAGAGACTGACAGGCGCAGGACAAAACAAGTCCAATACAATGTGGATCATGACATAACGCCGACCACTATCATCAAGGCTATTGCGGATTTGCGCGGCAGCCTTGGGTTTGAGACTGAGCCAAAAGACGTCAAAGCCATCCTCGCGCTGGAGCTCTCGGTTGAAACGCACAATCTGGAAGAGATCATCAAGACCAAAGAAGCTGAAATGAAAACCGCGGCACTTGAATTGGACTTTGAACTGGCGGCCATTTTGCGCGATGAGATCGTGGTCATAAACCAAGAATTAGGAAAGCGGAAAAAAGAGATCTCCTCTAACTCCTCTTTGGCAAGAGGAGAACCGAAAATCAAACGCCCGCCGCGGCATGGGAGGACGCATTAAACAAAAAATCCCGCGAGAAACGGGAGAGAATCAACGAGGTCTATTCACACACAACAGGAGCGATCTGATGACCGCGCTTGATGCCGTAGTTGCCCAGGGCATTCAGATGCGTGGGCCAGAGCTTGGCGCACTCGTTCCAGGGCAAGCCGAGCTTGGAGTACAGCTCCATGAGCGTGTCATTGACTGAGCCGGATTCCATGGTCTCAAAGCCGTCGATGGACAGCACGTGGTCGGACGGGACGAGCTTGAGCCACCACTCGGCATAGGGCCGGCCCTCGGGCGTGGCATTCAGCACATAGACTTCGTAGCCAGCTGCGATGGCTGTTTCAAGCCGCCCAGTGGAGTAGTACTTGTACTCGTACTCTCCGTCTGCCTTGAGGCCGTACCGGTACTTGGGCACGGCTCGGGGGTAGGGCGCACTCATGGTGTAGATTTCGCTGGGAAGGAACACGACAACCTGCTTCATGGGACCTCCTATGGGTTGCGGACGGCCATATTAAAGTCCAAATCTTGATAAAAGTCAAGGTGCGCATGGACGCAAGCCAAAACGTACGGTAATCTTAGGCCATGGATGCTGTCGAAGACATAAAAGCCAGGCTGGACATAGTGGATGTGATCGGCGAATACCTCCAGCTTAAGCCCGCGGGCAGCGGGAGTTTTAAGGCTAATTGCCCGTTCCATCAGGAAAAAACCCCGAGTTTTTTCGTTAACCGGCCCAGGCAATCCTGGCATTGTTTTGGCTGCAACATCGGCGGAGACATGATTTCGTTCGTGGAAAAAGTAGAAGGCATGGAGTTCATGGAGGCTATGGAGCTCTTGGCCCAAAAAGCCGGGATCCAGCTCCCCAAGTTTGACCAAAAAATAATGGGCGTCAAAAAACGCCTGCAGGACGTGAATGATTACGTGGCCAAGCTTTACCAGCACACATTGATCTCAGACTCTGATGCGAACGTAGCGCGCGAGTACATCAAAAAGCGCGGCATTGATGATTTGACTGCTGACATCTGGCGCATTGGCTATTCGCCGGCAGATTGGAGCGGGCTTGAGAAAAAACTGAAAGAACAGGGTTTCAACTCGTCTGACTTGATTGAGGCTGGAGTGGCTGCGGCCAAAGAGCATGGGCAGGGGATTTATTATCGCTTCAGGTCCAGGCTCATGTTTCCCATCTGGGATGCTTTCGGCCATGTCATCGGCTTCACAGGCAGGATCTTGACTGACGAAAAAGTCGCCAAGTACATCAACACGCCTGAGACAGCGCTGTATAAGAAGAGTGCAGTGCTTTACGGACTGGACAAGGCCAAGGCCCATATCAAGCGCGAAGATTTGGCGATCTTGGTCGAAGGCAATATGGATGCCTTGACATCCCATCAATTCGGCGTGCAAAACGTGGTCGCGACTTCTGGTACGGCTTTGAGTTTTGAGCAGCTTTCGCTTTTGAAAAGATTTTCATCCAATCTCGCGATTGCCTTTGACATGGACAGCGCCGGCACCATGGCGACTTTGCGCGGCTTGGACATGGCGCGCCAAATGGAATTTTCCATCAAAGTCATCAGCTATGATTCCAACCTGGCCAAAGATCCGGATGAGCTGATCAGAAAAGATGTCGAACTTTGGAAAGATGCAGTGCGCAAAGCCAAGCCCATCATGGAATGGATTTATGTGCGCGCTTTCACCCAGTTTTCGCCGCAGACACCTGAAGGCAAAAAAGACATTGCCCAGTTTGTCTTGAACGAGTGCAGGCACATCCAGCACCCGGTCGAGAGGGATGCCTGGATCGCCAAGCTGGCCAAAGACTTGGACATTTCACCGGATGCTCTGAGGACAGTGTTAAGCCGCGCAACAGAAACCAAATCTCGCGATACGCGATACGCGATACGTGAGACGAAGGCTTCTCAGACAGGTCACGAATCACAAGTCACGACACCAGAGAAGCGGACAGCGAAAAGCGATCTACGTGATGTCATCGTAGAATTGGAAGCGCGCTGGCTGGCGACCATAATGCTTAAAGCTGACCTGTTCCATCCCGTGAAGTTCAACTGGTCTGCTCCTCCACATGCGCTACTTTACAAGGCCTTAAATGAGCGCTATACTTCGCGCATTAATCAAAGCGACGGTGTTTCAAATACAACACCCGCAAATGCTGCGGCTTGGGACCTGGACCAAGACCTTAAGCAGCTCGTTGATTATCTCGCCATATTGGCGGATCGCGAATTCCAGGATCAGACGCCGGCAGGCTTGGAAAAAGAGCTGGCTGGCACGGAAAAAAGGCTTGAGGAATACGGAATGGTGAAAAGCCTTTCAGAAATTGAACAACAGATGCGCGAAGCAGAACGCCTCGGCGACACCGAGCGCATAAAAGCTTTGCTCGCGCAATTCAATCACCTAAACGATCCCACCTAAGGGATCATAGCTCTCCGCTTATGCCGGTCCTGGGTTCGCCCTAGACTAGCGACGCCGAAGTGCAAAACTATGTCGAACAATAAGAAAAAAAATTCACGCCAATCAGGACGAAAGAATTTTTCTAGCTCTCCAGCCAAGATCAAACACAAGAAACCCATGCCCAACAAAAAACGCCCAGTCCAGAAGAAACACGCCCCCCAGCCGAAAAAGAAAGGACCTACAAAGCCCCAGCCTAAAAAGCAGATCAAACAGCAGATCATCCCAAAAGTCCCGTATGTAAAGACTCCTGCGCCTTCGGAGGAAACTTTGGATAAATTGTTCGATAAAGCGCGCACCAGGAGCTTTTTGACCGAGACTGAAGTCTTGTACGCCTTCCCTGACATAGAGGATTACATCCCGACATATGAGGCTTTCGTGGATCGTTTGGATGCCGCTGGAATCGGCATCGTGGAAATGAAGGAAGGGATTTTGGGCAGGAAAGAGGACAGGCAAGTCATCATGACGCAGATGAACAGCGCCGTACCAGAGGTCATGGGCTTTAAGGTTGACCCATTTGACATCACGGCTGACTCAATTCAAATCTATTTGCGCGAAATCGGAAAGATTCCTTTGCTCAAAGGCGAGGAAGAAGTGGCTTTGGCCAAGCGCAAAGAAAGAGGGGAGAAGGAAGCCGAAAAGAAACTGATTGAGGCCAACTTGCGCCTGGTCGTTTCAATCGCCAAAAAATTCATGGGCAAATCCTTGTCTTTGCTGGACTTGATCCAAGAAGGCAACATCGGTTTGTTCCGCGCAGTCAAGAAATTCGAATACCGCAAAGGCTATAAATTCTCGACCTATGCCACTTGGTGGATCAGGCAGGCCATCACGCGCGCTTTGGCTGACCAATCCCGCACCATCCGCATTCCGGTCCACATGGTGGAAACCATCAACAAGTTCCAGCAGATCGAACGCCAGTTGATCCAGGACTTGGGACGCGAACCATTGCCCGAAGAAATCGCAGCCGAAATGGGCGAGGAAGTGGACAAGGTGCGCCACATCATCAAAATCTCGCAGGATACTGTTTCGCTTGAGACATCAGTCGGCGAAGATGATGAGGACTCGACCCTCGAGGACTTTATTGAGGACATCAAGAACGTCACACCTGACCGCGCAGCCGGGCTCCAGCTCCTCAAAGACTATGTCAAAGACATCATCAAAGACCTTTCTCCGCGCGAACAAAAAATCCTGGAAATGCGCTTTGGCCTGGTAGACGGCGTTGGCCACACTTTGGAAGAAGTGGGCAAAGAGTTTGACGTCACCCGCGAGCGCATCCGCCAAATCGAGTCAAAAGCCTTGGAAAAGATCCAACAGCATCCGATGATTCGGAGACTGGCAGACTACTAGACTCGGGTCTTGCCTTTTTCTTGAGCATTAGCTAATATTACCCTCGCTCGAAGATGTTCTTCGGGCACATTCCGGGGTAGCTCAGCGGTAGAGCAGTTGACTGTTAATCAATTGGTCGTGGGTTCGATCCCCACCCCCGGAGCCATAGAAAAAATGCCTGCAAAGGCATTTTTTCTTTGCATTGCAGCTACTGCCCTTGCAATTTAGCTTAATCTGTGCTATGCTTCGTCAACTCTGATAACGCAGAGATTAATGAATATGAGACCACCGAATAGAGGAAATAATTCAGGCGGATGGACCGACAAGAAAAAGTTCGGTTCAAGCAAGCCCTGGGAGCGCTCAGGCGGTCGGGATTTTGATAAACCGACCATGTATGAAGCAGTCTGCAGCGAGTGCGGCAAAGACTGCGAAGTGCCTTTTAGGCCAACTGGCAGCAGACCAGTGTTCTGCAGCAATTGTTTTAAGAAAGACGAGAACCCCAGCCCGCGCCGTTTCGAAGGCCGCGGCGGAGACCGTTTTGAGAGCAGGGAATCGCGCAGCTCATTTGACCAAAAGCCTTTGTTCAAAGCTGTGTGCGAAAAATGCGGCAACTCATGCGAGGTGCCCTTCCGCCCGAATGGTTCTAAGCCGGTATATTGCAAAGCTTGTTTCGCTGGAAGCGATACAGCCAAAAACAGCAATACCGAGCAGACCAAGGAACAGTTCAAGATAGTGAACGCAAAATTAGACACTATCATAAGGGCTTTGGCTCAAGTCGCTCCGACACCGATCGAAGCTGATGAGAGGGCCATTGACGAAAAAGTCACAGTGCCAGAAAAACCAGCCAAGAAAAAGGCTGCAGCCAAAAAGAAGAAATAAAACTTAGGTTTTATGCAAAAACCCACCGCAACGGTGGGTTTTTTGTTTCCGTGATTTACACTTGCAATTTTTTTGATGCCTGCTTAAAGTAAAAATAACCTCATTCATTAACAACAACCATATGAACAAAGTCGTGCATTTCGAAATCCCAAGCGATGATTTGGGCCGTGCCAAAAAATTCTATCAGGAAACTTTCGGCTGGGAGCTGGAGGATTATCCTGACATGGAGTATGTGATCGCCAGGACAGGGGAGGTGGATAAAGACAGAATGTTGAAAGAAGTCGGTGTCATAAACGGGGGAATGATGAAGCGCAACAAAAATGTGACTGCCCCGAGTTTTGCCATTGACGTGGAAAACATTGATGCTGCCATGGAAAAAGTCAAAAGCAATGGCGGCGCTTTGCTGACCGAGAAGATCCCTGTCGGCGACATGGGCATTATGGCCTACTTCAAAGACACAGAAGGCAATGTCCTGAGCCTTTGGCAGACCACCAAAAAAATGTAAAAAACAGGCAAACAAACAATCCGCCATTGCCGCTAGGCAAAGGTGGGTTTTTTGTCATTAAAAAAACGTGCATCTAAGTGCACGCGGAAGTGGGGAGGGGATCGACATCTTCCGGAGAAGATATCAGCTTCAGTCCCTTGTCAGTGAGAGAATAGTAGTAGTATGGGCGGCCCTCTTGATTTGGATTGCCCGCTGGTTCGCGCCTATGCAGCAACAGACCCTCGTCCTCCATGTCGCGCAAGGTTGCAAAGATCGAGGAGTTGAACAGGCCGTTGCTCAGTTCAACGATCTGCTTAGCGTGAGCCTGTGCCTCAGGCGTGTGCTGGATCATGTACAGAATGAGCAGTCTCTGGGTGTTTTTCCGCCTCCTCGAAAACCAACTCATGATAGCCGAAACGACTACACCGAGGATAAAACTGCCAATAGCTCCGAGTGCGCTGAACTCCATGCCAGACCTCCTTGGGTGAATCAACCAGCTCTACTTATCACGGACCTACGTTGCGGTCAAGGTTAGGGATGCTCAAATACGATCATGGCCGGGGGTAAAAGCTTCCTGGACTTGCCGTTGCCTGATTCATAATCCTGGAGCGCGTATTGCAGTTGTTTGCCTGTGAATTGCAAGCTATGGCCGTGCATTGTGCCAGGGTCATTGACCGTGAACAGATCCGCATCGCGATCATAAGCAGTAACAACCAGCTCATGATGGAGCGGACCAGGCTGTCTGTAATATGGATCAGGCAGTTTGCGGCCGTTTATGGCAGTGATCACGACTTTGCCGGCAAAAACCTCGGCCGCAATATCTTTGACCGTGATGTTGTGCTTGACCGTGATGTTATCAAATTTCAGATAGCCTTTGATTATCCTATCAGCCGTGTCCTGGATTGAAGTATCAATAAAATGGCCATAGTTCCTGAACTCCCAGTCTGAGATGCCAACGATCCTATCGCGGCCCTGCTTCGGATCAATCGTAGTCTGTCCGCGTGCCCAAGCCACGGCCATAATCGAAGTCGCTTCTTCGCAGCCCTGGGCCTGTCGGATGTCATTCCATTGGCCAGTCGGCGCCTGGGATAAAAAAGGCACGTCCTGCGCACTCGCATGGGACAAGGGCAATAAAATCGCAATCATGATGAGAATGTATCTGCCCATAGTACTTATATCTATACTTGAAATCTGCTGATTAGACAAGATTTGATGACTTATTTTTATGCATTAAGGCCTGGGCAGGGGTATTGACACTTTAAGAGATTTCTGCAATATTAATGCTTACAACCAGGAGGTAGTCATGTCCATTGCGCTTCAGATCATTCGTGAATTGCAGGTACTCGTAGGCAAGGTCAACGGCCTCAACCCTCAGGCTGAGGAAAAAGGCGGGTACTTCTGCCTAATTTCTCCGCCAGTCACAAAGGCCGTTCCCACACTGGTCGTCAGAGTGGGAGAAGTCAACGAGCTTCACGCGCACGACCATTTCGAATGGTGTCAACGAGTGGCCAGTCAACTCAGAAGTGAGCCAACCGACTGTCTAACCAGCTCAGCTATCGGTGATCGTTGGGATGGAGCGGTCCGAGCAGCCAATGGTGCAATCGTGGCCTTCTCAGGCTATGATGCTCCGTGGAACGAGCTGCTCATGCTCGCCCTGTGTGCCAAGATGGGCTGGCTCGACTTGTCCCAGGCTCTGACATTTGCCAGCGACGACTACCAGGGCAAACTCAAGGCCCTGTTCGAATAGAACTTTCCCGCAAACTCGTGATTCCGCGCTCGTAAGAACGCGGTTTTTTAATACTGGTGGGGATATTGACGTTTTTAGCAAATTCTGCAATATTAGCCTCACAAAAGGAGGTAAGACATGTTCCTTGCACGCGAAGCCATGAACGAGCTCCAACGGCTGGTTGACCGGGTAAATGTCCTGAACCCTTCAGCCAAGGAAAAAGGCGGGTACTTCTGCCTGATGCTGAAGTCAAACGAGGGCTCCACTCCTGATTTGGTTACCCGAGTCGGCGAAGTCCTGCCCGAATTCAAAAGAAGCAGCTATGAGCGCAGCGTCGTGGCGTGTCGGACCTTGGAGTGCATCAGGCAAGACTGGCACGACTCAGTCGGACCAGAGACAGCATCTGATACAGGAGCGATTCGCACGCCCTCTGGCGCCATCGTGGGGTTCGCGGGCTATCGCAGTCCGTGGAACAACGCACTCATGCTAGCGTTCTGCGTTCGCATGGAGTGGATGACCCGCTCAGACGTGGCTCTGCTCACAGGCGAACCTTCCAGGCACAAGACCCGCGACTGCACTGAGCGCTTGCTAGAGCCAGAGCCGCTTGTCTGCGGCCTCGTCCCGGGCTGAAGCCAGAACTAGGAGGGGACCATGCAAATCGCAATTGGTTCAACCAGCCTGCATAAGCTCGCCGCGCTCACCCAAGCTAGCGACATGCTGTTCCTTA
>CAZPAP010000044.1:0-9396 GCA_964584725.1 uncultured Gammaproteobacteria bacterium | reverse complement strand
CCAAAGGACTATGAATGCGACCACGACCGCGACCATCTTGACGATGGCACTGGTTGATATGTATATGTTCCTGTCTTGCATCAGTTTATTATACCACGTTGTACGATGTGAGCAGTACGTTGTACGATGTGTGTTCGGTATGCCGACACTGTCCACTAACCGCAAAGCCAAGTTTGAATACGCGTGCCTAGAAAAATTCGAGGCTGGCTTGGCTTTGACCGGACAAGAAGTGAAGTCAGTCCGAGCTGGAGGCGCAAAAATAGACAATGGTTATGTGGTAGGCCAAAAAGGCGGGCTGTGGCTGATCGGGGCTAACATCGCACCCTACAAAAAGGCTTCTAACCTCAAAAACTATGATCCTGGCCAAAGCCGCCAGCTCTTATTGCATGCCAAAGAGATGCGCTATCTTATGGGCAAATTAAGCGAAAAAGGCTTGACATTGATACCAACTTCCCTATATACTCGCGGTAATCGGATTAAGCTCGAAATATGGCTGGCCAAAGGCAAAAAAACCTTTGAGAAGCGCCAAGCCATCAAGGATCGCGATTTAGACCGCGAAACTAAGCGTTTTTATTCCGAAGACATATAGAGGGGATGCCGAGCTTCGACGGATTTCAGTTCCCTATTCTGCAGGCCGAGCTGACATGACTCGTAAAACCGTGTTAACAAGACATTTGCCAACGTCTTATCAAAGGCTAAGGCTGCACTCGCTAACGCGTTTGCCATGCCATTAGCTCAACCGGTACTCGCCTAATAAGGCTCGTGCCGCGATCCCCTGTTTCGCTCCCCACGGAGCAGGCTGATCGTCATCTTTGGGGATAGGAGCCAATCCGTTGCATCTGGGTTGGAACGACAAGGCTGATGCTAACGCCAATCACTTCTCGCTTGTTCACCTGTGATTGACGCACTCTGAGCAAGCCAAGCCTGTGAAGACGAATATGGTTTTGACTTTCGGACGGGGGTGCGACTCCCCCCATCTCCACCACCTAATCAAACTTCAATGCGCATACATTATCGCCGACGCAGATTCATACCCAAGCCCGAAGGCGTGATCTATCTTTTCAATAACCAGATCCAAGCGCCCGAAGTTCGCGTGGTAGATGAAGAAGGCCTTCCGCTCGGAGTGATGCAGACCAAAGAAGCTTTGGCCCTGGCCGAAGAACGCGGCTACGACCTGGTGGAAGTCTCGCCCAAGGCAGTGCCTCCGGTCTGCAAGTTCCTGGATTACGGAGCCTTCAAATACCAAAAGGAAAAAGAAATGAAGCAGCAAAAGGCGCATGCGAAGAAGGTGGAAGTAAAAGGCATCAGGCTCTCGGTCAAGATCGGCCAGCATGACGTAGACAATCGTTTGAAGCAAGCCATCGGCTTTCTGGAAGACGGACAAAAGCTCAGGATAGAGATCATGCTCAGGGGACGCGAAAAAGCCCACGGCAACCTCGCTCTCGAAAAAATCCAGGACTTCATGAACGAAATCGCGAAAAAGTACACCCTGTTCGTGGAACAGCCTCCTAAAAACCAGGGCGGAAACGTCTCAGCCATCATCGGACGGAAATCATAAACTAATTAACAATTAATAATTAAGAATTAATAATTTGAAAAAAGAAGAAAGAAAAAAGACTAAAGAAGCTTCTTTGTTCTTTCGTCTTTGTTCTTGATTCGTAGTAAAGATATGCCATTCAAGACACACAAGATGGTGGCCAAGAGGGTTCGCGCCACTAAAACCGGCAAGCTCATGAAGCGCCACGGCGGACAAGACCACTTTAATGCCCGCGATGCAGGCAAGATCACCCGCAAGAAGCGCCGCGATCAAACCATGCCGACGCAGTACACCAGGACCATTAAATCACTAGCTAAAATTAATTAGACAAAAGAAGAAAGAAAAAAGACTAAAGAAGCTTCTTTATTCTTTCGTCTTTGTTCTTGATTCAAAGTAAAATTATGCCAAGAGTTAAGCGCGGCATGCACCGCATCAAACGCCGCAAGAATATACTGGCCCGCACCAAAGGAATGATGTGGGGACGCAAATCCAAGATAACTTTAGCCAAAGTCGCCTCAGCCAAAGCCGGCGTGAACGCCTATGTGAGCCGCAAGCTCAAAAAGCGCGTGAACCGCGGTTTGCAGCAAGTGCGCATCGGCGCAGCCTCCCGCACACTGGGCGTGAGTTACAGCCGATTCATGGATGGCTTGAAGAAGCGCAAAGTCGCTCTGGACAGGAAAGTCCTGTCCCAGATCGCAGCCAAGCACCCGGCAGTCTTCAAAAAGCTGGTTGCAGCCTAAAAACATATCCACAAAGCAAAAACGATCTGCACAGGGCAGGTCGTTTTTTTGTGTTATAATAAGGGAAACTTTTTATATGAAAAAAGAGAATTCTGCTGTCCGCCTGGACACGCAAGCCGAAGCAGCGCCTAAGTTAGAGCTAGTCCCTTCCAGTCCAGAAATGAATCTGGAGTCTGAGGTCTCGGCTGCTCTCCAAAATTTTAAGGACAACCGGCAAAAGCTTGCTGACATGGAAAAAAGAATTGCCGAGCACTTGCCAGAGGCCGGCCAAGAAGACAATGCATCGATCTTGCGCTATGAGGGAGACAAATCCGACGTGGTTGAGTGGTCCAAAGTGATGCTCATGCAGCTGCCCACGCTCAAAGAGCTGGAATACATGGTCACGGATCCAAAATCATCAAAAGAAATCAAGTCAGCCCTAAACTTTCTTGAGGAACTTAAAACCAAATACCAAAGCCTTGAATTGCCAGGGGCAGCCGCGGGCAGAAAATTCCGGAGTCAGGAGAGCATAGGCGTGCAGTTGCGCAACCGCGAACAAATCGAGCTTAAGGAGCAGGAGGATAAAGCTCGAAAGGCCACGGCCGTGATGCGTCGCGATTTGGCTAACCTCAAACGGTCTTTCTATAAGATGTATGGCATGACCTATAACGAAGCTTTGGTTTTGCCTAGCTCGCCCAAGCCGGCTGAGGGACAAGCGCCCAAAGGCTTTTGGGGCAAGTTGGCGGACAAGGTTTGGGCAAAACCCCAAAATCCAGAAGAGCTAAAATTAGAGGCGGCCAAATCAAAAGACGCAAAAGCATTGATCAAGAAAATCCAAAGCCTTGATAAACAAGTTGAGACAGCCTGGAACGACACCATGGGCCAATATGCCCAAGAGAGCGAACCTCAAACCGCTATTTCTTTGGATACTTTGCGCTCAGTCCTGGAACAGGAAATGCCAGAAAAATCCCCGAAAGAAATCAATAACTCAGCTTATAGGATCATCAAATCCTTGCGCCTTGCCCTGCCCGAGGAGATTTCTGAGCCGGAAAGCCAGACCATGGAAACCGGCACTTATCCGATCCCTGTTGCAGTCAAGACAGAAACTTTCCAATTGCCGAAAGCTAAAAAAGAAAATCCAGCGACCTTGAAGGTAGCACGTGAAGAAAAGCCTGAGGTCAAAGAAGCGGAAAAATCAGACCGCAAACAAATCGCGATCGAGATAATGAAAGCTTTTGGCGGTGGCGAACAAGCCAGGCAGCGCGGCTCCAACTTGTTTGAAGCTGTCAAAAACCAGATGCAGCTCATGAAGCTTGAGGACATGGATCCATTGGATTATGTGCAACTCGTTGCCGAGCGCACGCAGGCTGAAAACGAAAATGATGAGAAGGCTGCCAAAGAATACGACAAGCAGATCCAAGCCTTGAACAAAAAGCTGAGCTTCGGGTCAACTGATCCATCCAAAGGAATCAACATGGGCAATTCTAGGCTTATGGAAGCCAGGGCTTTGGGCTCAACGCCAGCCAGGGCTGAGGCTGCCAAGATGGTCGAACAGATCACAGCCATGCCTTCGCAGACAGCTGAACGCCCGTCTTTGCGCAAACCAAAACAACAGATGGAAGAGGTCGAACCAAAAACTTTGCGCAAACCGAGGTCTTTGCGCACAGTCAAACCAGAAGCGCCAGAGCCTCAGGTTTTTGAGCCAAAAGAAATCCCCGCTCCCCCGGAAGTTTTGACTGACAGCATGAACCTGAAAGAAAAACTTGATAGGCCCATGGATCTCCAACTTGCGGCGCACTATGTACCGAACGCACGTTTGGTCTGGGATACGTTGGATAAAGCAATCACCAATGACCCTCAAGTCATTCCTGAAATCCAAAAACTAGTGGACAAGATACACGTTCCAGACGCAGGCCATCCGGCAACAACTTTAGTTTATGCTGTTGGTGAATACTTGAGGCTGGAAGAGGAATTCTTGAACAATGACGAAATCAAGGTGGACACCCAAACCGAAAATGAAGTAAGGGCCAAGCTGGTCAAATTGGGACAGACATTAAGGCGCATAGAGAGCAAGATAAAAATCGATTTGTTCGGCACCAATGGCTTCCTTGAAGTCGCGGCCTGGGACCCTGACAACATGTCAGATGCGGAAATCGACGATAAGTATGCCAAAGCTCAGGAAACAATCCCGAATTACGGAAGCTTTGCCCGAGCAGTCAAAGAGCAGACCGGCATGGACGACGAAGCATTGCTCAAAAAATATTTTGTTGCGATTGAGAATTATCTGGAAGAGGTCAAGCGCGGCAATAAAGATCGCATCAACGACTCTGAAAATGCCTGGCGAAGGCTGGATGAAAACCTGGGCATTGAGCACCCGATCATGAAAGACCTCCTGTACTCAGAGCCTGAAGGCAAATCACAAATGAGCCGTATCGGAAAACGTACAGGCAGATCATCGGCCAGGGATAAGAGCTGGAGACAATAACCAGTGACAAGCTAAAAGTTTCAAGTTACAAGAGCGCTCTTGTAACTTTTGACTTGGAACTTGTTTCTATGTTCGTTTTGCAGTCTTTTCTTGCGCAACTTTGATGAACTCATCAAGTTTGATCACTTCCTGGTCTTTTTGTCCGCGCCAGCGCACTGTCAATTCCCCGTTTTCCTGCTCTTTGTCGCCGAACACGATCATGCACGGCGTTTTTTTGATTTCAGCATTCCTGATTTTCTTGCCCACACTATCAGCCGCATCATCAAACTCTACCCTCAAGCCGACAGCTTCCAGTTTGGACACTAATTCGCGGGCTGAATCAACGTGGCGGTCAGCGACTGGCAAGACGGCGACCTGGACCGGGGCCAGCCAGAATGGGAAAGCGCCGGCATAATGCTCGATCAAGACTGACAAAAACCTCTCAATCGATCCCATTATGGCGCAATGGATCATAACAATGCGTTCGCGCTCCCCTGCCTCATTCACGCACGCCAAATCAAACCGTTCCGGCATATTGAAATCCAGCTGGATAGTTGCGACCTGATGCTCGCGGCCAATAGCATCTTTGCCCATGAAGTCTATCTTGGGGCCATACATGGCTGCTTCGCCTTTGCCTTCCACATAAGCCACGCCTCGCTTTTCGATCAAGGCCTTAAGCTGGCCCTCAGCCTCTTGCCAGACTTCTTTGGTGCCAAGATATTTTTCCATCTTGTCCGGGTCATGCGTTGACATGCGGATCCTCAAGTCAAAACCAAAAGTCCTGTAGAACGCATCAATGATATCCCAGATGGCGAATGCTTCGTGCTCTATCTGGCTCTTGCGGCAAAACACGTGCGCATCGTCTTGAGTGATGCACAGCACGCGCGACAAGCCAGACAGCTCGCCGCTCTGCTCATCGCGATAGACCATGGTAGTCTCTGCATATCTCTGCGGCAAATCGCGCCAGCTGCGCAAACGCGCATCAAAAATCTGCGTGTGGTGCGGGCAGTTCATGGGCTTGAGCGCATACTCATGGCCCTCGCGCGACACGATTTTGAACAGCTCATCCTTGAACTTGGCCCAATGTCCGCTTTTTTCGTACAACTCCTTCTTGGTGATGTGCGGAATCGCAACCCGGCAAAAACCGCGTTCCTTGCGCAGCTGCCACACATAATCATCCAGCACATTGCGCAAGATGGCGCCTTTGGGCAGCCAAAGCGGCAGACCGCTGCCCACGAGCTCTGAGAATGTGAAGAGATCCAGTGAGTTGCCTAATTTGCGGTGGTCGCGCTTTTCCGCTTCTTCCATCATCTTTAAGTGCGCGTCCAATTCGATTGGCGTAGCAAAACACAAACCGTAAATGCGCTGCATCTGTGGGTTGGTCTCTTTGCCGCGCCAGTATGCGCCAGCAGCCTTGTAGACTTTGTAGGCGCCTATCTGGTTCGCGAACTCCACGTGAGGCCCGCGGCATAAATCCGTAAAATCACCCGTTGTGTAAATGCTGACTCTGTTCTTAAGCGCAGGATCCACATCCACTGCTTCTTCGGCCGAGAGCTTGGTCGTGCCCTTGGTCTTGATGTCATTCAAAAGCTCAACCTTGTACGGCTGGTTCATGTCGCTGAATAATTTGATGGCCTCATCAATATCCAGTTCCTCGCGCACAAAAGCCGGCTTCGCGCCCACGATCTTCTGCATTTCTTTTTGGATGGCCTTCAGATCTTCGGGCGTGACTGCACGGCCGATATCAATGTCATAGTAGAAACCAAAATCCACGGCCGGGCCAACGCCGAACTTAGCTTCCGGGAAAAGCTTTTTGATGGCTGCAGCCATTACGTGGGCCGCACTGTGACGCATTATGTCAATGGTAAACATATTATTCAGTTATTAGGCATTGCCTACGAATTACGAATTTGTATACGAATGTACGAATTCGTATATTCGTTCAGATTAGTAATTCGTACGAGCGCAGCGTATAAAAAAGCCGACCAATCCATTTAATGAATTCGTCGGGACCCACCATAGTCGAGCTCAGCTCGTCTTCGGCGGGCGGTTCCACCCGTATTTCCCGACATAAAGTCAGGACACTTTTATCTTGGATTTTCGGCTGATATCCGGTTGGTGAGTCCGGAACAAGAAATAGAATAGACTGATTGGCTTGAAACGTCAAACGTACTTTTAATCTTAATTGATCACAACTGTTATCTTGTCTTTCATGCTCGGCAAGCGGCGCACCCAATCAGGATGGAGCTCGACATCCACTGTTTCAACGCCGTCCAAGACTGACCATTTGCGGATGACTTCGTCTGCTGGCAAGCCCACGATCAAATCTTTGCGCAGATCAGGGCTGTCAATGCTCAGCTTGCTCATGGCCTCGGCTGAGATGGCCAAGCGAGCCGTGCCTTTTTTCATGTCCGTTGATTCCAGCTTGAATGTCGCTTTTGAAAGGTCAAAATCTGCCAAAGCATAGCCTTGAGGTAATTTTTCCTTAAGCCTGGTCCGCAACAAAGCCAGCACATCCTCGCGCGGGAAAAACACGGCCGTGACATTCAGCTTTACCTGGGCCAAAAAATTATCAGCTTCCTGGCCAGGCGCCACATTGCTCTGCTTTTGCGCAGTGTTGATCAGATAGACTGATTCCCAGCCCGCTTCTGCCCCAGCCTCAACGCTTAAAGATTGTTTGGCCTTTTCCAAAGCCGCAGCATATAGCTGCTCATAAGCTTTGGCTTGGGCGCCTGCAGTCAAAACCTTGCCCGAAGCAGTCTTTTTCGTCGGTGTTGGGGTTGAGATTATTCCCCCGCTTTGGAAATCTGTTATGGCTTGGGCAAAAATAAGATGCTGGAGATCTATCCAAAGGCCAGGGATAGTGAATTTTGTGCCTGATTGGATTTGGTACTCGCTCCCAGCTTCGTCTGACACAGCATCTACTTCGATTGACCCGCCAGATGGCACAGTGACTGTCTTGGAAATCCTAAAAAGTTTGCCATCAGACGTGAGCAAGCGGGTTTTGACCACCAAAGGCTGGTCTTTTGAGTAATTGTTGATGATTTTTACGCGTCCGACTGTCTTGGTCGGAGTTTCCTGAACTGGGGCCGGGGTTGGAGCGACAACAACAGGCGTGGAAGTGGCGACCTCGACCGGAAATTCCTTTGCCTCAGTAAATGTACCACTTACTACGCGGCCTTTGATCTGATCAGCCAGAGGCGTGGACGAAATATCAAACACCGTATCAACTGAGACTGGTTCGCTTTTGGCTTTGACTATGACCGTGGCCTTTACGGAAGATGTCCACAGGGCAATGGCTATCACAGCCAAGGTAATGAGGACAAAAGTAACTGCAATATTCCTGAACAGTTTGGGAGAGGGCGGCTGTGGAAAATTATTGCCCGAGGCACGCGAAAGTTTGATGGCCATACTGCTGGGCATTATAGCATGCTGTTTACCAGTTAACCAAGCTCCCGAATGCCCAGAATAACCAATGCTTAATTACCAATTACCAAGGAATGACCAACATTAAATAATCAATATCCAAGGATGAGGCGATTTTAAACACCTTAACCCTGAAGTGCTCTCGTGACTAAAATTGTCATCAAGGCACTAAAATCGATCCCAAGAGCCGCCGCTCCTTGCGGCAAGAGTGAAGCTTTCGTCATTCCGGGCAAAGTATTTATTTCAAGAATGTACAAACTATTTTTATGCAAAATGAAATCCGCTCTGGACATCCCTCTGCACCCAAAAAGTTTATGCGCACGTAAAGCCGCTTCCTGCAGTTCTCTTATCCATGATTCCGGCAGATTTGGAGGCGTAATCTCATCTGAACCACCAACTGCGTATTTTGCTTTATAATCAAAAAAAGCTGAATTTTTAGGACAAATTTCGGTCGGCACCAGTGGGATTATTTCTTTTTCTGATTTTTCGATTACACCGCATGTCAATTCTCTTCCTGAAAGATATTCTTGCAAAACCACAACTTGATTATTTTTTAAATCTTGACCAATGCGCTGTTTGATTTTCTTTTGATTGTTCGTAATCAAGACTCCCACACTAGAACCGCCATTTAGTGGCTTGATTACGAATAGTTGTTTCTTTTTTAGAAATTTTTCTGCCGCCTTCAAGTCCTCGTTCGATTGAATTATACGGGTCTCAGGGACTCTAAATCCCGCTCGTAAAAATAATGCTTGTGCTATCCCTTTGTCCATAGCCTTTCTTGAAGCGACTGATCCGGATCCAACAAAAGGAATTTTCAATATTTCCAAGCTAGTCTGCAACTGGCCATCTTCTCCAAACTCTCCATGGAGCGCTGGAAATACGCAATCAACGCCCATTGCCTGCATTTTTTTGAGGCCATCCAAAAACTTAAATCGTTTTATTCCTGGCTTATAGATAAATTCCAGCTCTTTCGTGAGTTCGGCCTCAAAAACCTGGAATATTTCGCGATCTAAAGCGTGGGCGACCATCCGTCCGCTCTCCAATGAAACGTCCCTTTCTCCCCCGACTCCGCCGCTCAGGACAAGTATTTTTGGTTTGGATTTAGACATGTGATTATAATGTTATGACAATTCCTGTCTAATGTCTAAAAGTCAGTGTTCTACATCTGCTTTTTAGACTAACCTTGCGTTACTCGGGTTCTCGACAGCTTCTTTTGCATAAGATTTCTCGTCGCTCCGACTTCCCTCGAA
>CAZPAP010000043.1:0-9749 GCA_964584725.1 uncultured Gammaproteobacteria bacterium | reverse complement strand
ACCAAGATCTGATGCTTAAAAAAATAAGCCGCATCATGGAACTTCTGGTATCCGAGCGGCCCACTGGCTGAAATGAGCATGACTAACCCAATCGCGACCAGGGCGACCAGGCTCCACAGAAACCGTCTATCGATCTTTACCGGCTCACTGCGCATACTATCTGTGATTTTGAATTTTGCATTTTTAATTTTGGATTTGAGTTATCATTTGTCCATCATGCTGATCATTACTCCGAGAATGGCGAAAATGAAAGATACGACCCAAAAGCGCATGACAATTTTTGGTTCGCCCCAGCCCAAAGCTTCCAAGTGATGATGGAAGGGCGAGCTTAAGAATACTTTTTTGCCATGACTGAGTTTTTTGGATGTGAGCTGGATTATCACTGAGCCTGATTCAACTACAAAAGGCAATCCTATAATCGGCAACAGAAAGGGCTGATTAGTCAGCATGGCCACTATGCCCAAAACAGTACCTAAAGACATGGCGCCAGTATCACCCATAAAAAACGCTGCTGGCGTGATGTTGTGCCACAAAAAAGCAAGCAATGCGCCGACTATGGCTGCGCAAAAAGCAGCTAAGTCCATCCTGCCCTGCATGAAAGCGATTGCAGCAAACGCACCGAAAGCAGCCATCAATGTACCGCCGGCTAACCCATCCAATCCGTCTCTAAGGTTGACTGAATGCTGAGTGGAGACAATGACAAGAATAAAAAAAGGAATGTACATCCAACCGAGCTCAAAGTTCCCCAAGAACGGTACATGCACAACGCTCCAGTCCAATTTAGCGTAAAACCACCAAGCGCAGACTGCGGCCACTGCCGTATAAGCAAGCAATCTATAGCGCACGCGCAAACCTCCGCCTTTTGGCCCGATCCTACGCACATTCAGATAGTCATCCAGCAAGCCCACTAGCGCTGCGGCTATCATGGCGCCAAGCGGCAATAAGGTCTGGCTGCGCGAAAGTATGTTCCAGTTGCAGATATTTTGGCCCACGCCGAATACGCACAAAAGCCAGGCCACTAAAACGACTGCTACGACCGAAACCCAAATCACGACACCGCCCATGGTCGGTGTGCCTGCCTTGGCCGCATGAAGCTTGTTCATGATGGGCGCTGATTCGGCATCGCGGATGCTTTTGCCCATCTTATATTTTTTGAGCAGTTTCACGAACCCCGGGGTAATGACAAATGCCACCAAGAAACTGAAAAAAGCAAAGACCACGATTCGGATCATTTCCCAGGTTAAGGTTGGCATATCAAAAGTTTATTTTTATTAGATGATAAAGATAGTAAGTCCAAATAAATACGCTGGATCCGGCCAAGCTGAGTAAGGCATAGGTCGCAATGCTGTCCCTGCGGTAAAGTGCGTATGCGCATAAAATTGTACCAGAAACGAGCACAATTGGCATCAGCGCAAACGCGCTTATCCAATAGCTGGGCAATACCTGGTCTATGCCCAGGTAAACCGAATAATGCGTAACAACATAGCCTGATGACAAACTGGAACGCACAAGCTGGTAGGTCGCATAAGCCGAAACCAAAACGACCAAAGAAAAGATGGATATGCCTACCCATCTCAAAAATGTATTTTCCCAAGCGACTCTGACGCTGAACCTCCATTCTTCCAGCTTCATACTCCCACGACTTTTTTAATCAAAGGGATCCTGTCCATCAGCTCAGCCTCAATCCCCTCTTTTAGTGTCATTTGAGCCATTGGGCAGCCTATGCACGCGCCTTGAAGTTTGACCTTAACAATGCCTGTTTTGGGGTCAGCGTCCACTAATTCAATGCCACCGCCATGCATAAGCAGGCCCTGCCTCTGTTCGGCCAAGCATTCCTCTATTTTTAGCTTAAATTCCTTTTTATTCATGTTATTATGTATCCCATGTTAGCCTCAGCGAGGCACCTTGACAAGGTAGAAGAAAAGCTTTATAATAAGCGCACTAATTATACAAATTCGTATATTCGTTCGTATTCGTAATTCGTAAAAAATATGGCACACACTAAGGCAGGCGGCTCTACCAGATTAGGCCGCGATTCACAAGGCCAACGCTTGGGTACAAAACTGTACGCCGGCGAAAAGGCTAAGGTCGGCAATATCATTGTCAGACAACGAGGCTCTAAAATCAGGGCTGGTTTGAACGTACGCGAAGGCAAAGACAATACTTTGTATTCAATGGCAGTTGGCATCGTTTCGTTTACCCATAAAAAGGTCAAGACTTTTGACGGCAAACTCAAGGACGCGACTTTCGCCAACGTCAAATAAAGTTACAAGTACCAAGTATCAAGTTACAAGAGCGCTCAAATACTCTTGCAACTTTCAACTTTAGACTTGTTACTTAGATCGGGCTTTTGGCTCGGTTTTTAGTTTATACACCGTCATTTAGGACTAGGTGATCGGTATTGTGATATAATGTTGACACTATGCAATTTAAAAACACTTTAGTTGGGCTGTTCGCGGTGGTCCTCGTGGCTAGCGCTGCTGCCCTCACGTATTATTCATACGCGTCCAAGCAAAGCGAAGCAGGCACAGCTTTGCCGGTCGCGCAAACCGTTGGTTCGGCTTATAAAGCCACACCAGTTTTCGTTAAACAGAACCCCGTCAACAATTTACTTTTAAACGGGGTGAATGAGCTTTACAGCTTTACCTTGGGCACGCAGCTTAACAAATCAATTGCTTTCAAGCAGATTGCCCTGAAAGTCCAAAAATCAGCTGACGTCAAAATCAGCAACTTCAAGCTTTATAAGAACGGCAAAGCACTCGCCTCGCAAGACTATTCGGTCATGGATGGTTCGACAGGCTTGGATCTTGAAGATGGCTTAGCCACTTCTGACGTGTATGTGATTGCAGTCATAGCCCTCAAGAACGAGGAAGTCATCTATGGCTCAGGCAATACATATACAGTCAAAGCCACAGTCCAAAGCGACCTGATGAAAAAGTCATACATCATGACCTCAGTCTATAGGTTAGGTGATGGCTCAGTCGTCAAAGGCTACTTGTCCAATGCAGTGGCTCAACCTTTTACGGCTGCCAGCCAGAGCATATTCAGCGTAAAGAAGACACCGGATCTAAAGACGGCTGTTCCAGGCTTCTTCATCTGGTCTGACAAATCCTCTGCCGCGCACTCAGCCTCAGTCACGAACCTGAGCTCAGGCGATTGGTTCAGCGACTATGATGATGGCTCATTAGAAGGCCAGCCGACCACAATCAACTCAAAATAATTTTTAAACATCACAAACCAAACCATAAACCCGCGCCTCAATCGCGGGTTTATGTTATAATATGGCTAATATGAAAATCCACAGCACTTTTACAGCCCTGTTTGCCACTGTCTTGGTAGCGGGCGCAGCAGTTTTAACTTATTCAGCCTACTCATCTAAACAAAGCCTGGCTGATACGCTACCCGGTACACGGGTCAGCAAGCCCGGCATCGTATCAGACGTGTCTGTTTCACTGGATGCCAGCACGCCAGCTTCAACTATCGTGCTCGCAGGCAAGGACGTCTGGGTGCCATTTGCGCGTTACACTGCCACAAGCCTTACCGAAGACGTGACCATTGATCGCCTTGCTATTTACAGCCTGCCTTCTGGTGATACATCTGATTTCTCACAAGTTGCCGTGGCCTCTGGCGGCTTAGTGAAAGGCTCTTCGGTTTTTGCTCAAAGTGGAAGTGTTGATGTTGATCTTTCTGCTGGCAAGATTCTTGTTCCCAAGGGTAAAACTGCCAGTTTTGAGTTGTGGGGGAAATTATCCGGCGTTCTACCGTCTTCATCTGTTAATGGCGCATGGACAGGAGTCCCACGTTCAGGCCACCAACCCGGGCTTGGATTGGCCAGCGGTATCACTACTGGACAATGGGATGCGAACTATTCCAGTAAACTCAATATCCGTTTCACAAACAAAGCCTCCAAAGCCTATTATGCGCCAGCAGGCGTTGCTTACGGCAATGCCATGGTGCTCAGAAAAAGCAAGCCAATTGTCACCAAGCTGCCGACGGCAAACACTGTTTTGCTTGGGAGTGGAATTGAAAGCGAACTCTATCGCTTCCAGTTAGGCGCTGATAGCGCTGGGCCAATATCCCTGAAACAGGTCGCCTTTAAGATAAATGCAACTTCACAGATCCCTGGCAACTTTGGATTCTTCCGCTTGTATCGCGGCTCTGTGCAAGTCCCCTATTCTGAATTCTCTGTAACAAATGCTGCCACTGGCGCAGACCTGAAAAACAGCTTTGTCGCATCCGGCACAAAAGTCTTGGTCGCTGTAGTCACTCTGACAGGCGAGGATAACATCTCGGGCTCTGGTATGATTTATAGCCTGAAAGCAAAGCTGAATTACACTGGTACTGGGAATGCTATCACCACCTCTTTTTACGCAGATCCCAAAGCCGCAATAGTCACCGGAAGCTTGCTGAATTACACGCGCACCAGCTTATCCGGCGGCTTTGGCAATATATACGCCATTGGCAAAGGCACGCCATCTGGCAACTTTCCAGGCAACCTCGTTTGGTCAGACAACTCTGAGGTTCCTCATTCGTCCATCAGCCCAGCATCAATTGACTGGACCAATGAATCCTACGTGCAGGATTTGACCAGCGCCACTACCTTAAGCAACTAAAATACTTCGATGTCATCCTGAACTCGCCTGCCCCCTGAAGCTTTAGCGAAAGAGGGTTTCAGGATCTCGATACAAAAAACACCGAGCTCAACTCGGTATTTTTTTATGTCATTGCGAGCGATAGCGCGGCAATCTCTTACTCATGTTTTTCTAAAACCATCTTAATCGTTTGCGGTAAGTTCTTGTTTTTCGGATATTTCTTAATGCCTACTGCCTTAAATCCAGATTGTTTATAAGCGTTGATTGCCTTTATGTTATCTGGCCTGACTTCCAGGTAAACTTTTGTTATTCCTGACTTCTTTGCTTTTCCTAAGAGCTGTTTTATGGACTTCGTGCCAAATCCTTTGCCTTGTTGGCTTTTCTCTCCGATGACGATCTGGGTCTCGTACCAACCTCCTTTACGCGGTTCCAGGGCCAAATGACCGATTGTATTCCCATCCACGCTTATCATGTACTGAAGGCCATTCTGATCATTCAGGATTCTTGAAAAATACTTATCAATTTCTTGGTCTGTGATTCTTTTTAAATCGCCGCTAGTCACCTTTAACAACGCCTTATCGCGCCACCATTTTGCAAAATACTGCCTGTCAGTGGCTTTGACTTTTCTTAAGCGCAACATATCTTATTTCCTACACGCTTTCACAAACCCAACGAACAACGGGTGCGGCGAAAAGGGGCGGGACAAGAACTCTGGATGGAATTGCGTAGCCACGAAGAACGGATGGTTTTTCCATTCAACGATCTCAACCAGCGAGTCATCCGGCGAAGTGCCAGTGCACATCAAGCCTGCTTTTTCCAGGTCTGCGCGATACTTCGGGTTGAACTCATAGCGATGGCGATGGCGCTCCATGACAAACTCATGGCCATACAGCTTGCGCGCTGTGGATCCAGGCCTGAGCACGCACGGGAACTCGCCTAAGCGCATGGTGCCGCCATAATGGGCATTGCGCATGCGCTCCTCTTGCTCGTTCATCAAATGAATGACTGGGTTTTTGGTCTCTGGATTGATCTCCGTGGTATTGGCGTCATGCATGCCCAAAACGTGCCTTGCGACCTCAACTGTGGCCAATTGCATGCCATAGCACAACCCAAAATACGGTATTTTCTTTTCGCGCGCATATTGCACTGCTAAAATCTTGCCTTCTACCCCGCGATTCCCAAATCCACCCGGAATTAGGATGCCTTTCAAGCCTTTCAAAATCGTCTTGATCTTTTTTGGATTCTTTTCTATTTCCTCACTATTGATCCATTCAATCTGCGGTGTAAGCCCTGAGTGCCAACAAGCATGTTTAAGTGCCTCGATAACACACAGGTAGACATCACCCAATACAAAATCCCCAGTTGAAAAATACTTGCCAACGATTCCGATCCTGACAGGCTTGCCTGGCTTGTGTATCTTTTTGGAAAAAGCACCCCACTTTGAATTGGCTGGGCAGCGTTTGCTGAGCTTGAATTTTTCAAAAATCCTTTCGGCCACGCCCTGTTTCCTGAAAGCTGATGGCACATCATAAATCGACGATACATCTGGCGCAGCAATCACGTCTTCGGGCTTGACTCCGCAATTAAAACTCAATTTTGTCTTGCGCACATCATCAATCACGTGCGTTGAGCGCGCTACAATCAAATCCGGGAACAAACCGACTTCGTTCAAGAGTTTGACCGCATATTGGGTCGGTTTAGTCTTCATTTCGCCCAAAGAGCCTGGTACAGGCAGATAGCTCACCAGTATAATGATGACGTTTTCCGGATCCTCGCGCCGCATCATGCGTGCAGCTTCCAAAAACAACACATTTTGGTATTCGCCGACTGTGCCGCCGATCTCCACCAGAGTCACATCAGCGTTATTTACCTGTTGCGCCATTTTGATGCGCCCCAAAACCTCAAGCGGTATGTGCGGCACTGCCTCAACTGTCTTCCCGTGATAGCCAAGCGAACGCTCGCGGTTGATGACCGTCTGATACACGGACCCGGTTGTCATGTAATTCAGGCGCGGAATGTCCTGGTCCAAGAAGCGCTCATAATTGCCGATATCCTGGTCAGTCTCTGCCCCATCTTTGGTCACGAACACTTCGCCGTGCTCAATCGGGTTCATTGTACCAGCATCAACATTGATATACGGGTCAATCTTGATGGATGTTACGGCCAAGCCGCACTCTTTAAGAATAGCCCCGACAGATGCCGAGACTACTCCCTTACCGACTCCGCTCATAACCCCGCCAACGACAAATATCGTCATGCGACGTTTTTTAGTTGTATTCCTTTTTCCCATACGGGACTTAATTATACACTCTCAACGTACTTCGTACCACGTACCACGTACAAACAGGTCAAGATATAGATGGTGGATAATTATTTGAAACAAAAAAACGAGATAGGATTCTCGTTTGAGGCCTCAGGTACGTTTCGGTCACTTGATGCCGAGCTTGTCCTTAATCTTGTCTATCATTGCCGGAAAAGCGTCGCGAATAGCTTCTGCGCTATCACCCACTTCTTGGTTGTGCAGTATGTCGACCTTTAGCGTGATCTTGACCCGAGTATTCTTGCCCACGACAAACTGTACGATTTCGACGCGGCCTTCAGGGTACTCTGGCTTTTGATTCATTTGAACTTCTCCTTGCTTTGACCTCGTCAGCTAAACAAAAAACGACTTGAATGTCAAGAGCCTTTCCCCTGCGGCCGTGGGGAAAGGCAGTCCCGCAATATGATGAAAAGAGGGACGGATAGAGGGGGTGGACTATCTATTCAAATGTATCAACCTCAGCGCCTTGGCTAGAATCCGGTCCATGTTTCTATAACTTAAAGTCGCAAAAGCGCGGTCTGACCTGATCCAGGCGCCATCAACAACACCCTCTGAGCCAGCGAGCTTAAATTCGGCGTCCTGGGGCGCTTCAAACAAAAAGAAGTGCACGGTTTTGGAAATCTGTTTGACTGGCCCGGCATGGCGCTCTGTGTATCTGAATCCAGTATTGCCCAAAGAAGCCAGAAACTTTAAGCCGGATATACCTGTCTCTTCCTTGATTTCGCGGATGGCTGCAACCACATATGACTCGCCAAGCTGTTGTTTGCCTTTAGGAAAAGTCCAGCGTCCATCTTCGCGTTTGAGGAAAAGAATCTCAGCCCGGCCTGATTTGCGGCGGAATATAATGCCTCCGGCAGATATCTGCTTGAGCGGCCTTGGCCCTTGGCGCTTATGGAACTTACGGCGCTTTGGGTGCTGTGGCTGTGGCTTTTGTGGATGAGGCGCTGGCTGCGGCTGGGTCAGTGAACCAGAGGAGCGCTTTATCGAGCTGGGGATCGCGGTTTTCATTGTAGTCTGCGATAGTTTTATCAACTTCAATATCTGGCTTGATGCCTGTCTTATTGATGGAATTGCCTTTTGGCGTCAGCCATTCGGCAATCGTGATCTTGACTGCTGAACCGTCTGAGAACTCCGAATAATCCTGGACAGAGCCTTTGCCAAAAGTCTTCATGCCTATAACTGTGGCCAAACCATAATCGCGCAAAGCGCCCGTGACAATCTCCGCGGCTGAGGCTGAGCCTTGGTTGACCAGCACGACAGTCGGGATTCCGCTTAGCCGGCCAGAGCCTTGGCCATGGAACTCATCCACGATCTTGCCTTTACGACGTTCGGATACGACGACTTTATCGCCTACCCATTCGCCAGCCACCATGGTTGATTTGTCCAAGAACCCGCCTGGGTCATTGCGCAAATCCAAGATGATTCCTTTTGGATTTTTCGGTATCAGTTTATCAATAGCATCTTTGAACTCTGTGCCTGTCTTTTCGTCAAAGCTGGTTATCTGTATCAAGGCATAGCCGTCTTTGGGCCAAGAGACGCGGACTGATTTGACCACGATCACATCTCTGGTGATGACATAGTCCTTGATTTCTGGCGTGCCTTGCACAGCTTTACCTTTAACGGTCTTTGCTTCAGGCATGCGGCCGATCTTCAATTTAACGGTTGTGCCTTTTTTGCCGCGGATCAAAGTCACAGCTTCTTCTGTAAGCATGCCTTCGGTGCTAGTAGTCCCGATCTGCAGAATCATGTCGCCTGCTCTTAAGCCTGCTTTTTCAGCTGGGCTGTCAGGCAAGGGTGCGATTACGGTCAACTGCCCTTCACGAATGCCGATTTCTGCGCCAATGCCGTCAAACTCGCCTTTGAGCGAATCACTGAATTCCTTGGCTGTTACAGGCTCAAAAAAGGAAGTGTACGGGTCGCCAAGCGCTTCGGCCATGCCTTTCATGGCGCCGTAGAACATCTTTTGCTCAGACGTTGACTCATAATATTTTGTCTTCAGCATTTTCCAAAGTTCCCAGAACTGGCTGAACTGGATATCTTTTTCGTCCAAAGCATCGGCTTGCGGGCTTGAACCCACACCCAAAATATTGGCAATGGGCACAGAATTGGCTGTAGTCGGAACAGCTCCTAAGCGGCCAATGAACATGCCGCTAAAAAAACTGCCGGCTACTACGGCCAGTCCGACAAGTATCCAGATAATTGTCGCCCTGTTTCTATAAGGATTTGAAATCATGGACTAATTTTACATATAAGTCAACCCGCTGTCCATACTCATCCTCCGGCGTTGCACGATGTACAATGAACGATGTACGATGTACATCAGTTATGTACTCAATCCCCTTCCATCGCAGGATCTTGCCCTGGGTTTTTGCGCTTATTCTGCTCATCATGGCCCCGGCCGTGATCTTCTACACCTCAGGCTATCGCTGGAATTCCAAAAAAGGCGTTATTGAACGCAATGGCACGCTGATAATAGACACTATCCCGGCTGGAGCGACCATCAGTTTGAACGGCCAAGAACAGACAGTAAAAACGCCCAATACCATGCAAAACGTATCTCCAGGCACTTACACGTTGACTCTGAGCAAGCCTGGCTACCACTCCTGGACAAAATCACTCACCATTGATCCTGAACGCGTTACATTTGCCACGGGCATCAACCTTTGGCCTGAATCTGAACCAGAATTGGTCAGCCAAGGCAATGCCAAATATCTGCTGACTGACAGCAAAGCCCAAAGGCTGGTGATCTATTATCAAGACTCAGACGAGAATGCGCGCTTTGTGCTTCAGAATCCTGATAATAAGGAGGTTTTGTCCAGCATGCCGATCTCAGACAA
>CAZPAP010000042.1:0-9777 GCA_964584725.1 uncultured Gammaproteobacteria bacterium | reverse complement strand
ATTGATGACATGGGTAATCTGATGCTCTTGCATGGCTTTATTCAAAGCATCAAGGTCTGTAATGTCGCCTTGCACGAATTTATAACGCGGATCAGAAGCCACGTCCTTCAGATTATCCAAATTCCCGGCGTAAGTCAGCTTATCGAAATTAACGATCTTGACCGCTGGATCGTTCTGCAGTTTATATCTGATGAATGTCGAGCCGATAAAACCGGCTCCGCCACAAACAAGTAAATTCATAATAGTTTCAAGTTTAAAGTCACAAGTTACAAGAGCGCTCTTGTAACTTGATACTTGTTACTTGTCATTGTTCAGTAAAGCTAATTTAATCTTTTCACCAAAGGAAGCCATCTCTCCCGGCTCATAGTCTTTTCCATGCCAATGCTTGAATCCATCTCCAAGTTTGCGCGGCACGACGTGGAAATGCACATGCGGAATGACTTGGCCGGCTGCTGGGCGATTGTTCTGCATCAAATTAACGCCATCATAGCCAAGCACATCGACTAAAGACTTCATGATTTTTTGCATTATCTTGGCCATGGGTCCGCACAACTCGGCAGGCAACTGATCAAAAGTCTCAAAATGCTGTTTTGGCAAAACAAGCGCGTGCCCATAGTTGACTGGATGAAGATCAAGGAAGGCCAGAAACTGGTCGTCCTCATACACGATCTCGGCGGGTATTTCTTTGTTGATGATTTTGCAGAATAAGCAATCAGACATATTATTTATGGAATTCAGCGGTTATTTGGATATAAACCCAGCCAAAGAGGCACAGGCAAGCGGCTCCTAAAAGCCCAAGTTGCGATAGCGAAGAGTATCCCACAATGGAGGCAAAAAACGCAAGGATAGCCACTCCCATAGCCAAAGCCGCAGCTACCTGGACCCAATTTTTCGTGCCAGATTGCCATTGCACGCCTATAAGAAGCAACAAACAGGCAAAAGCCACGGGCAAAGCAAAAACAATCAAATTAACAAAAGGCAGGACAGACCCAGGCATGATCCACTCCAAGCTCAGCAAAGCTAAAAGCGTGGCCAAGACTGCCAAGGCCAGGCTTCGCAGTATTAATTTTATTGATTCAAGAATATTCATATCACAATCTTCTCCAAGCTGCTTTGAGCTCAGAAATTATCAGCTTCCACCAATTGTTCCAGGTGATGGGCTCACGGATAAACTTTATATCAACATTCCGCACATCAACTGCGCCAGCTCTTGATGCCACGCCTGGGGCTGAGAGCACGAGCCGCACGTTTTCCAGATTGTCTGAGAGGTCAAAACTCAAGACCGACTTTTTCCAACCCTGTCCGATGTTCTGGCTTTTTTGATATGGAGTAACCACTGCCTGCAGACCCTCGGCTGTCGCATCTGTCTCCGGCACGAGCTTGCGCGGCTGAGGTTCAAAAAACGCCACTGGATCCAAGGCATAATAGCCATCCAAAACCAGGCGCGCATCGCCGCTTGGTACGGATAGCGCTACTGGAACCACGACACTATCTTTGCGATCGATCCTCACACTGGAATGTGTTTTTATTATCTTGCCGCTCGCTGATCCAAAAGTGATGGTCTGCAAGCCTTCTTTGTGAAAAGTTTCAGCGACCAAATGGCGCGCAGTGGTCCAGACCTGCAATCCATTGGTTGAAGTCGAGTAACCGACAACATCGCCCACAATCAGCCGCGTGCCCATGACCCAATGCTTGTTGCGCGTGGAAATCTTCCTGATGAACACATCATCATCTGCCATCATTCGTACGCGATAAACTCCTGGCTGAAGATCCTTCAACCTGACTGAGACTGGCACCATGGCCCCATAGCCGCGATCCTGGGAACCGCTTGTGCCGATCGCATCTTGCCACAAGGTCTGTTCCCCGCGCGAAACCGATACGGCCAAGATTCCCCCGCTCCGATTGCGGTTCACATCCTGCACCTCAAGCTGGAGATCAATCTGTCCGTCTGCTGGCACCATCCAAAAATCATGCGCACCCCGCAAGGAAATATTATAGCTCTTCAGATCATCCAACCCCGTGTCCGCAAAACTGAAGACTGTGCTGGTCGCATCCCAAATCGCGAGCCCCTCAGTTCCGTTCTGATCCAACGGAGTAGATGAAACCGTGGCCTTCACATAGCCCGTCTTGCCCTTGGCTGAAACTGCTTTTCGCCAGATGCTTTGATCCAAAATCTCAGAATACCAAGGTTGCATGTCCAATTGCGTTCCAGCCTCGTCGCGCACAATGCCGAGCTCAAGCAAAGGCTGGCGCAGAGTTCTGTATTCCATGCTCACTTGCATGGTCTGATATGGCCCAGGCGTATGTACATTCAGATAAACCGGATCGCTGATGATCCTCTGGCCCGTCCAACCATCAGCTTGCTTACCCGGCGAAGTCGTGCGCTCACCCGGCAAAAACGGATAGATATAGGCATTGTTGCCGGAAAAATCAGTCTGCGTTTCAAATATGCCTGAGGCCGGAAACCGCAAAGCCAAAATCCAGACAATGCAAATCAAGCCTGCCACCCAGGGCAAGACAGCGATAGCGATAACGAGCGGTTTAGGGATTTTTAGTGATGACATAGAACGATTCATTACCTGATGTAAACTCGAACTTCAGTGGCAAACCAGCCTTATTCCATTCATACAGTCCTGCGTCGTCCTGAGTCCTGATAAAAGCGCCGACTTTTTTTCCTGAACTGACTAAATCTTTGATATTCTTATCATCAGGCATCGGCGAAACTGCCATGAATGCGGGAAAGAAAATTTTATCGCTCCGATCAGAAATAACCACATCTACCTGGTCATCAAGCCCTTGCGCTTCATTCCTTATAACCGAATATCTGGCCAACTCATGCTCGACTGCTACCACTCCCTCATCATCGCGCACTGTCGCTGTCCATTGCCCAAAAGCAATCAGCCCCACGGCCAAGCAGACTGCCAAGGCTTTCAAACTCCAATGCTTCCAAAGCTTGGCCATGACATAGCCGGCGGCGATTGAAAGGACAATAGAGAGGGGCAATGTGTAGCGTAAAAACGAATTACCCAAACTCACGCGGTTTGGCACAAAATAATCCTGATACAAGCCATTGCCATAAAAAAACAAGACAAAGATCGCAGTCCAGGCTAAGGCGATAAAACACGCTTGATCTTCTTTCTTCTTTAGTCTTTTTTCTTTTTTCCTCATGTCGTAAATCCACAAACCTAAAGCAATGATGAGAATCAAAGTCCAGGGCCAAAGGAAAATGCCATAGTAACTTTTCATGTTCCACAAAATATTTCGCGGATGGAATTCAAATGGTAAAACATCAAGTACGCTAACAGCACTGGCGTCCCTCACGTCCACCGCGTCTTGGGCCTGGGAGACCACTGGCGTCCTAACTTGATAGCCGCTCACAAACCACTGGCCATATGTCTTGTAGCCAACGATCGCGCCGATCAGACAAATCAGAACAAAAGGAACCACAAAAAATAAACAACTCCGTATCACGTACCACGTATCACGTACCACATTGTACGATGTACGTTGTACGATGTACGAGCATGTGGCTACAGGCAAAACCCAAATCAATTCAACGGGCCTGATAATACCAACCAGTCCACACAAAAATCCCGCAGTGATGATCGCTAAGTAATTAAAGTCTCCCTTACCTGCCACCCGTAGCTTTAGCGAAGGATGGATAAGGGAGAATCGAAGAGGATTAAGCAGCCACCAAATCCAAATCGCCAAACACACTACAACAAGCTGGGCAAAAGCACTCCTGTTTGAATACAAGATAACCGTCGGAAAAGATAACCAAATCGCCAAGCACAACAATTTAACGGTTTCAGACCAGTCTTTGGGCAATGACTTATATAGTGCCCAGAGTGTGGCCATGACCAGGAACGGCGTAAAAAGCAAAACTCCGTAAATTCCAAAAAGTTTTGCGAACAAAGCCAAAATCAGAGGCATGCCCAAAAACCCGATCGGTACCATGGCTGCCTGGCCAGCCAAAGGCACAAAGCTCCTTGGGTGAGCCCAAGAAAACTGGTCAGTAAAATCCCAATTCAGCTTAAAAGTAGTTTTTTCGCTAAAAACAATGGCACTGACTGCATTGGCCGTCTCATCTGGGCTCATCCAGACCATGTTTTGAACCAAGGGCACGCGAATTAACTGATAAAAAAAGGCCATTCCTACGACTGCCAAAGATATCCACAAAAAAACCCTGGATTTCATGCAAATATCCTACATGTTTACGCGTTTTTGTGCTAGCCTATACACATGAAAAACAAGGCTTATTTAGTATTGCCCCTTATCGTGGCTTGGGCTTATTTTAGCGTTTTACCGGCCCATGCCCAAAGCACGCCCAATCTGGATCCAAACTTCAACCCAAATTATATCCTGACCAATGATGACATTTTTGATGTGTATGGCATGTCTTATGACTATCTGAAGAATTTCTTGCATCAAAAAGGCGCGCTCGCTGACCTGCAAGTCACGGATATTGATGGCAAGGTCAAAAATGCAGTTGACGTGATCTGGCGCGTGGCCAATTCCTATAAATTGAACCCAAAGTATTTGATTGCCTTGCTCCAAAAAGAACAATCTTTGGTCGAAGACTCTTCACCATCCCAAAGGCAATTGGACTGGGCGACTGGTTTTGCGGTTTGCGATTCCTGCAGCAAAGACGATCCTGATCTCCAGTCCTTCAAAGGCTTTGCCAACCAGCTTGAGTGGGCCGCCAAACAGCATCGTGAAAAATATCTGATGCAGCTTTTGTCTTTTGGCACGACCATATCAGGCAAAGCAGTCGGCAAGTCAATGAATGTGGATGGCATACAAGTCATACCTCAGAATCAGGCGACTGCCATGCTTTATACTTACACCCCGCACTTGAACGGCAACCAAAACCTTTGGAAGATTTGGCGCCGCTGGTTTTCCTTGAATTACCCGAACGGCACAGTGGTCCGCGGCTTGCCGTCCAACAAAACATATCTGATCCAACTCGGTGAAAAAAAGCTGTTTGAGTCGCCAGCCGTCCTGGCTTCCATGTCTTCGCCGGACAAAATCGTTGAAGTCTCTGATACTGAACTTTCTGCCTATCCGAACGGCGATTTGGTCAAGTTCCCGAAGTTTTCTTTGTTGAAAACAGAGGCAAATGATATCTATCTGCTGGTGACTGACGGCAAGCGCAAATTCAGCAGCATCAAATCATTCAACAAATTCGGCTTTTTGGAAGACGAAATCATGGATGTCTCATCCACTGAAGTCGCTGACATTCCAGACCTTGCTCCGATTACAGCCACTTCTACTTTTCCGACCGGAGCGCTGGCCAAATCCTCTGGCTCCTCAGCCGTCTATTACATCGAGAATGATGTGAAGCACGCCTTGCCGGACGGCGTATTCCTGAAATTATATTTTTCCGGCCGTCCGATCAAAACATTGGCCAAGGCGACATTGGATAAATATCAAACCGGCGAACCTTATGCTTTCCAAAACGGAGAATTAGTCAGCGCCAAATCCACGCCCGCGGTTTATGTTGTTGAAGACGGAAAACTCCGCCCCATCCTTTCAGGCGATGTTTTTGAGTCCATGGGATGGAAATGGACCAATGTGGTCAAAGTCGCTGATCGTTTATTGACCGCATATCAAGTCACTGACCCGATTACGCTCGCTGGCCATGAAGGTACAGATCAAATCACTCAAGCAACTCAATAACTTATGATTGTTTTCGCCGCCATTGTCCCGCACTCTCCGCTCTTGATCCCAAGTATCGGCAAGGATCATCAAGCAAAGCTCGCCCAGACCATTGCCGCATATAAAGAAATCTAGCAAGCCTTATACGTCTCAAAACCTGAGACGATCGTCATTGTCGCGCCGCATGGCCCGCGCTACCCGGACGCCTTTTCAGCCAACATGGCCGGCAAATACATCGGCACCCTCAAATCATTCGGCGACTTCGCGACCACGATCGCGGCCAAGAGCGATTTCATGCTCATAGACCGCACTCATCGCAAGATGCGCGAAGAAGGCATACCCTTCACCTTGACCTCCAGCGAAGAACTGGATTACAGCTACACCATTCCCCTCTTGCTTTTGACCCAGCACCTCCAAAACTGGAAACTCTTTCCGATTTCTCCTTCAATGATGGATGGTAAAGCCCATTATGAATTCGGCCGCCAGCTCAAGCGCGTTCTGCATGCAGAACAAACGCGTGTCGCAATCATTGCCAGCGCTGACTTGTCGCACAAACTCTCAGCCGAATCACCGGGCGGCGCTTCGGCCGAAGGCCCAGAATTCGATTCCTTGATCCGCGACAATGTCTGTGCCAAAGATTTGAGCAGCCTATTATCTGCTCCGGTTGACTTGATAGAAAATGCCAGCCAATGCGGCTACAGGCCCATAATGACTTTGCTCGGCAGCCTTGATAACATCAACATAAATTCAAAAGTCCTTTCCTACGAAGCCCCATTCGGCGTAGGCTACCTCACGGCGAAATTCGAGGTCGCGTAACGCTTAACCCTAAACCCTGAACGCATTCCCGCTAGTTGTCATTGCGAGCGCTAGCGCGGCAATCTCATACGAATTAATTATGAACCAAATGAAATCATTAAAAACAATCACTGCTATCGTAGCTGTAATATTTTTGGCCGCGACAATCGGAGCTGGTTGTAATAAAAAACCGGAAGTTAAAGTTTCTGAGCCAGCGTTGACTAGAAATCCTGATTGTTATAGTTCGCCAAACAAAACCTGGCAAATCCTGGTGAGTAATGACAACTGGACTATAACAGCCCCAAAAGGTTGGAAATTGGTTGAGAATCCCGACATGAGCGGACCAAAAATGTATATATTACAAATACCCGGAACAGGATCGGGGATTAATGGGGAAGTTTTGCGTTCAGGCCTCCAGATAACAGTGGAAACTAGCGAAGGAAAAAACTTAAAGAGCCGTTACTCTCAGGAATTGACTTCAGGAAATGCGAAAATCGTCTCGATCTCTGGCACACAAGTCATACAGTCTAAAAATCCAGATCAAGGTGGCATGGTTTATTCCCTTGAAAAGGCGGGCCGGGTTGTGACGTTTGATACGTCGAATCTACGTGAAGACTATTTGTCGCTCGTACCCGACATGATTTCTAGTTTTGGAGACACTTGCGCTCAAGATTTGTAATTCAGGTTCTCGACAGCCCCTTTTGCATAAGATTCCTCGTCGCTCCGACTTTCCTCGGAATGACAAAAAATGTAATTCAATATATCCGCTTGTTTCGGCAGGGAGTTTGTAAATATGTTCATCTCTGTTATCCCGTCAATCAAAATGCCTTTTGGGCATTTCACATTTGATTACAATCTGTCCCAAGGCTCAGTCCATAGCGGGGACATTATTTGGGTGCCTTTCCGCCAAAAATTCATCCCAGCCTTAGTCAGCAAGATTTCCACCACGAGCGAGGTTGAAGAAAAAGCCATTATCCTGCCCTCGCCCAATAAGATTCTGAAGCTGCCTGAATATCTGCCTGATTTTTGCATTGCTGCGGCGCGCGAATCGTTTGTCTCGCCTGCTTCCATGCTGCACGCCTGGCTCAGGCAAGTACCCAAGCGCGCTGGTTCAGCGGACGAGACGCACACGCCTGTCCGCGATGTGCACTGGCCCAAAGACAGGCCGCGTTTTGAAACGCGTTATGTCATAAATCGTTTTAATGATCCGCTGGGTATCATTACCACAGCCCAGGCCGAACAAGGCAGCGGACGCGTTTTGATCCTTACGCCCTGGCAAAAACGCGCTGAATACATTGCCGCGCGCCTCGGGTGCTCTGCTGTGCATGCCATGACTGCAGATGGCGCGGCTTGGAAAGCTTGGACAAACTTTGCGCAAGACACGCACTCCATCCTCGCCACCACTAAGATGGGCGCTTGGCTGGCATGTGTGGCTGATGTGGTCATTATGGATGAGCCGGAAAACGATGATCATAAACAAGATGAGCTTTCGCCGCGTTATGATGCGCGCCGTTTGATCAAGCTGGCAGCTGATTTCAACCCAGCGCTAAGGATCATCACGATTTGCACTACACCGCCTTTGTCATCCCGAGCGTCAGCCGAGGGATCTGGCTCGATCCAGAATACCAAACCAGATCTTTCGACTCCGTCCGACTCCGCTCAAGATGACATTAATAAGTTGCCTGATTTGGAGCCTGAGATTTTATTTGCGACCTTCAACCACGCCAATCGTTCTAATATTGAAAGCATCACGGCCCAGGCCATGAATGCAATCCAAGAAGCCTTAGAGCAATCAAAACCGATTCGCATTCTGCACCCTGTTTATGGCTGGCGCGGCCGCATCCGCTGTTCTGATTGTGACTGGACGCTAGAGTGCCCTTCGTGCGGCACAGGCATGAGCAATTCAAAAGACTTGGCCGCCTGCCGCCGTTGCAACCACAAAATGCCCATGCCTTTAGAGTGCCCAAAATGTCGCGGCGCAAATCTGACTAAATCAATGATCGGCGCCCAAGCTCTGCAACAAAAATTTGACCAAGCCTTTCCGGGTGCTGATATAAAAGTTTTAGATGCGCATGAATGGCAATTCAAATCGCCTCCGTTGAACGCTTTAGTTGTGCTTACTAACCTGTCGTTTATTGGTGGTTTTTCAGAGGATATGCGTCGCAAAGAAAGATTAGTGATTGGATTTAGAAGGTTAGTTGCGCAATCTTGCGTCGCAAAATCTAAACTTGTTGTCCAAGGCCCAGAGGAGCTGGTAGGCCAAGCTCCAAACTGGTTAACAGCCGAAGGGCTGGCCAAGACCTGGGAAATCGAGCTTAAAGAACGGGCTGAGTTCCAGTTCCCACCAGCTCGCCAAATCGTTAAACTGATCATACCGGGTAAAGAGGCAAACATGCCTGAAATAACCCAACAAATAGCTCAAATATGCGAAAAATTCCCGGGCTGGTCTTTTAGGGGCCCCTACCCTGTGGAATTCAGGCCCAAGACCCGCGAACCGCGCGAAGTCTTCCATCTCCTGCCCCCAGAGAGCCTGTCCAGGGACGAGCTCATCCAATGTCTGGAGCCATTCACAGCCTTTGGCTTGATAGACCTTGACCCAATCGCATTTTTCAGCTAAACTGCCTAATTATGCCAGACTCGTTCGAGATCATTACTCGCCCGGCCCCGTCCCTGAATGAACGGTCTGTTGAAGTGCCTGTACCAGAAATCACAACCCCTGAATTCCAAGGTTTTGCTGATAAGCTCGTGCGCACCATGCATGTTGAAAACGGTATTGGCATTGCTGCGCCTCAAGTCGGAGTCAACCGCCGAATCATTGCCCTAGACTTGGGTCATGAAAAAAAGGTGCTCATCAATCCTGAAATAATCAAATCTTCCGAGGTCTTGGTGGAAACCGAAGAGGGCTGCCTCTCAGTCCCTGGTGTCTGGGGCCTGGTTAAACGTCCCAAACGCGTCCAGGTGCGCGCCATAGACAGGCACGGTCGCCGTGTTGACCTTGAACTCAAGAACCTCCAGTCTGTGGCCGTACAGCATGAGATAGACCATTTGGATGGCATTTTGTTTATCCAGAAAACCAGCGAAATCACCAAAGGCAGTCTTTCTTGACAGTAAGTTGAACTAGGCATAATCTTACGGCGCTTAAAGGCTCCTTTTTTATTTACTCGGCTCCAGACATGCGGCAAGGAGGAAGCGACATGAGAGTCTTCACGAACAAGAAAACAATCGTCGTGACCAAGTACTTCACAGCTTCAGCCACTCACTACAAAATCCTGCTACAACCCCAGGCTGAACTGCCCAACCTCAGGCTGGAAGTTAATGGTACTG
>CAZPAP010000041.1:0-9812 GCA_964584725.1 uncultured Gammaproteobacteria bacterium | reverse complement strand
GCTTCGTTTGTCTTGCAGGCATCGCCGAACCCGCCGGCATCTGGTTTGCAATTATCAGCTTTCCATGACTTACATTCGATGACGAGATTGATTGCGGAGCCGATTTCCCAGCCGACCTGAAACGCTCCGATCACTGCCAGCGCACTTGCTGCTTCGGCCGAACCCAGGATCTTAGCTACATCAGCACCAGTCTCCAGAGACCCTACGATTCCATTGACCATGCTACTGGCGTCACCGGAAGCGATCTGATTAGCGGCATCAGACAAACTCTTGCCGCCATCCATGGATGTGATTGCGACATCAACGATTTTTTTGGAAGCCGCATCCAAGCTCTCAAGCGTACTGCCTACGATACTTCCAGCCACCTTGCTGAGAGACTCCTTGAATAGCCCAGCTGAAGGAACGCAGAGATTATCGCACGAAAAGTCATTCTTGGTGGCGATAAGGCCTTGATGAGAAGTGGACAGACCGTTTGTGTTTGCAGAAACGCACTCAGCGGTCAGGCTCGGATATTCTCCGGGTACGTTGGAAAGCAGCTGCCGAAGTTCGGATCCGACCAACCTCTCGTCCGCTATCCGCCCTTGAGCCAAGCCGATGGAGATAGCCCACACCAGTGCCGAACGTTTGACTTCCTGTCCCGTCGGGATATGGTCTTGCACTGCCGTATTGATGGCTGAACCTGTCGTATCCGACAGTAGTGCGTCCAGCGGTGAGCAGGGATTAGGGTTTACACAGATATTGGAAAAGCAGGCGAGTCCGCTCATGCATGTTCCGTTCGGGAAGCACGCACCACCTTCAGTGCCTTGATCCTTTGTCGTAAACTGGTTACCAGAGCCGTTGCTGCAAGCTAATAGAAACAGAATCCCCAGAAAAATCCACATACATTGTTTCATGTCACAGCCTCCTAAATATGGGTGTAAAGAGCAAACCTTTTGTTGTATATAATACTTTTTAGGTTCAGTCAAGAACAGTGCGCAAACACAAAACGCTCCGTTTTGCTGAGCGTCTTGCTGGTGCTCGGAAGAGGACTTGAACCTCCAAGGGCTTGCGCCCGCTAGCACCTCAAGCTAGTGCGTATACCAGTTCCGCCATCCGAGCCTGAGCGGAAAGATACCAAAAGGCACGACTCTTGGCAAGAACAGCGGGTTAAGTTAATATAAGCGCGCAATGGAGTATAGCGCTGACGCGCACTCCACGCCGTGGACGCCTAGCTCAGCTGGTTAGAGCATCTCATTTACACTGAGAGGGTCGGGGGTTCGAGTCCCTCGGCGTCCACCATCCTTTGCTTAAGCTACGGCTGGCGAAGGCCATACAAAAACGCCCTAAAGGCGTTTTTGCGTTTCATGGTATAATTCTGCTGTTATGTCACTTAAAATCATTGCCTTGGGCACTGGCGTGTGCGTGAACGGCTGTACGCCTGGTCCTTTCCGCGCGCCCCCGGGTTTTTTGGTTGATTACAATGGCAATCTGCTTTTGATCGAAGCGAGCGAGGGCATCCGCATGCGCATTGAGCAAGCTGGTTATGATTACGGGAATGTGGCGCATCTGGTCATTTCTCATGCGCACCCAGACCATGCGGCTTTGCCCCAGTTCATGCAGGCTAAGTTGTGCCGTGCTTTATGGTGCGGCCCAGGCCCAGGGGTCTCGGATTTGACCATTTACATGCACGAGGCATTGATTGAAGGTTTTAAGCAGGTGTGGGCCTGGCATCAGCCTGAGAATGCGGGCAAGTTCAATGCATTCCCGGAAAAGTTCAAATGCGAGCTGGAATCAATCCGCGGAGGTTGGGAAAAAGAAATATTTCCAGGTCTGAAGATCAAGGCCTTTGGCGTGTACCACGGTTATGGCCAGCACCCGTCTTTGGGCTACAGGCTTGAAAGCAAGGAAGGTACGATAGTCTATCTTGGGGACGCTGGCCTGACAGACTCATTGTTCGCTCAAGTTGAGAAAGCTGATTTGCTCATTGCAGATTGCGCAGCTCGGGTAGGGCAGGAATATACTGGGGGCTATGGGCACATGGGGCCAAAGCAGGGCGGGGATTTGGCCTATCGCGGCCAGGTCAAAGAGCTGTGGCTTACACATTACGAAGGTTTTGATACGCCTCAGGCCATGGAAGCTGATTGCCGCAAGTCTGGCTTCTCGGGCAAGGTCAAAGTCGCGACTGATGGAATAGTGTGGGAGGCAAAGTAATAGCGTGATATAATCCGTTTATGATCACAAGAATAATCATCGGCCTATTGATCGTGGCAGTCGGCGCAATCATAGTCATCAAGACCAGCAAATTCCAGGATATTTTCGGATCAATCGCCTGGGCTGACAGGAATTTGGGCAGCTCTAATTTCGCATACAAACTGATCGGCCTCTTGATCTGCTTTATCGGATTCATGGTGGCCACGAATTTGTGGGACGCGTTTTTAACAGCAACGATCGGCTCTTTGTTTGGTTTAAACAGGCCTCAAGTCTAATATGCATGGATTCGTATTGAAGAGTGGCACAGAACTGATCAATCCTTTCAAGCTTTTGGAAAGGGTCGGTATCAGGAACGGCTGGCACGTAGCAGATTTAGGCTGCGGGTCCATTGGCCACTTTGTTTTGCCGGCCGCGCAAATGGTCGGGCCGGATGGCGTGGTCTATGCCTTGGATATCCAGCGCGATGTTTTGGAGCACATTGAGAAGATCACTAAGCGCGAACAAATCTATAACATCAAAACCGTGTGGGCTGACATGGATGTGTTTGGCTCAGCGCGCATCCCGGACGGGGACTTGGATTTGTGTTTGCTGGTCAATAATTTATACCTATCTCAAAATAAACCAGCCTTGCTGCGCGAGATTGCGCGTTTGACCAAGCCCGGCGGCCGCATCGTGGTCGTGGAATGGAAGGCAGAAGCCACGGTCATTGGCCCGCCGCCAGACCACAGGCTTACTTTGGAACAAGCCAAAACCTTGTGCGAAACCCCGCTTATGGAGCTGATGGACGAAATCGAGGTCGGCCACTCGCACTATGGCTTGTTGTATGAAAGGACGGACGTCCCTGTTGACCAGGGATAAAGCCTTGACTCAGGCTTTGATTTTTGCTGGCTATTAGTGCAATCTATTGTTCAATATGTTCAATCTTCTCAGTCCAACCTTTTGGTTCCAGACTCAGCCGCCGCCGTTCCTGTATTGGTCAGGCCTTATCATGCTGATCATATTTTCGGCCATGGTCATCTTGGGCATTGTGGCCAAGGTGTATGGAGTCAAAGCCGGGCTGGATAAGTTGGTGCGCCGTGCAGTTGAACGGGCTGGTACATTGTTGCTGTGCATGGGTCTAGTCGGCCTGCTCATGTATTTCGTAACCTATGAACGAGTCCCGGTCTTGAGCATGCGCGCTTTGTATATCGTCTGGCTGGTCGGCCTAGGTCTCTGGATTTGGAGCATCTACAAATACGTCAAAGTCGAGATTCCGAGCAAAAGGCAAATGGCCGCTGAACGTGAAAAGCTGGGCAAGTGGTTACCTAAAGCCAACAAATAAAATGGAGGCCAGGAAGATTTTGGGCAAAAACGGCGAGGACATTGCCGTTTTGTTTTTTAAGGAAAAAGGCTATGAGATTGTAGAGCGCAACTGGCATTGCAGAGGCGGGGAGATTGATTTGATTGCGCGCAAGGGCAATGAAATGCGCTTCGTGGAAGTAAAGACGCGCTCCAATATCGTCTTCGGTTATCCGGAAGAATCGATTACGCGCACCAAGGCGCAGAAGATGATGTTTGCCATGCAAGAATATCTGCATGAAAAACAAATCAAGACTTACGCGCATCTGGATGTGTTTGTCGTCTTGATAACCAACACTGAATTTGAAACCAAATGGATCAAGGATGCGCTAGGATTTTAGAGTATCAACATTGCATCGCCGAAAGAATAAAATCTGTATTCATTTTTGATTGCTTCTGAGTAAGCTTTGAGTACAAATTGTCTTCCTTGGTCAGGGAGTTGCATTTTATTTTGCGCAAAAGCCGAGACCAAGACTAAGAGCGTGGATTCCGGCAAGTGGAAATTCGTGATTAAAGCATCTACAATATGGAAAGCATCTCCTGATTTCAAAAAAAGGTCGGTAAATCCCGCAAAGGGTTGAAGTTGTCCTGAATTTTTCCTGACAGCACTCTCCAGTGTCCTTACGCTTGTTGTGCCGACAGCTATCACTCGATGGCCAGACTCTTTGGTCTGTTTAATAAGGTCGCATGTCTCTTGCGTCACCTCTATCCACTCTTGGTGCATGACATGCTGTTCGATTTCCTCGGTCATGATTGGCCTAAAAGTCCCGAGCCCGACATGCAAGGTTACGGTCGCGAATTTTATGCCTTGTTTTTTCAGGCTTTCCATCAGCTCTGGCGTAAAGTGGAACCCAGCCGTGGGCGCAGCAGCTGAGCCGAGCTTGTCGGCATAGATGGTCTGATAATCTTTTTCATCCTTTGGCGGATCCTTAACATACGGCGGCGTGGGCACTTGGCCATGCGCTTCGGCGAATTCAAAGACTTTTTCAATTGGCAAACTAAAATCCAGACGCACTATTCCGCCGTCCTGTTTCTCAATCACCTTGGCCGTTAATCCCTCAATACTACCCCTGTCCCCTCCTACATAGGAGGGGAATCGAAGGGGCAGTACAGTTATGACATCATCTACTTTTAGTTTGCGTCCAGGTTTGGCCAGAGCGAGCCAGGTATTATTTTCAGGACGCAAGAGAAATATCTCAAACATCCTATCTGTCATCTTGAGCGGAGTGAGTTCTACGAACGCAGTCGAAAGATCTGGTTTGTTCAGTAATACAGAACGGCCCAGATTCTTCGACTCCGTAGAACTACGCTCAGAATGACATAAAGAGGCCTTCAGCCTCGCTTTGAAAACTTTAGTGTCATTGACTACGAGCAAGTCGCCCGGATTGAGGTATTGGCCGATATTGAAAAACTTCTCGTGTTTGATCGAGCTGGTTTTAGGGTCCAGGACCAGGAGCTTTGAGCTGTCGCGCGGGCTGGCTGATTCCTGGGCAATGGCGCCAGGAGGCAGGTCATACCAAAAATCTTTGGTCAACATGGCCGCAGTTTAAACTAGAAACTGCCTGCCCGCAACGCCTCGCAAAGCTCAGCTTGCGTGGCGGGCGGGGAAACTGGAAAGAGTTATTTAAGCCAAAAAAGGGGGCGATTGGCTTGACAAAATGGCTAATTTATGCTATCTTTCTTTAATTCAGACTACGGTACTGAACCTTATATTTAAGTGCTTTGTTAGCGAAAAACGGAACGGCAAACCTGGGATCTTCTGCATGGTGCAGAGGATGAGAGGCGAGCCAGAGAATCGAGGAATGTCATGGGAAAGCGAACGGATTACGCAGCATTGAGGGCGGGTTTTGGTCTGGCACGCGGACTCAGCGACGAATTCATCCAGGCTTGCGAGAGGATTAACCCTCCGATTGAGGCGATTCACCGCCTCGTGACACCGAACGGGCAGAAGACCATGGACGAGATCGTGCGACGCGCAGTAGCCGACTGGCAGGCGGAACAGCCTAAGCCGGAGGCGATCACCAATGGCGCGCACCCCTATCGCGGCGGTACACCAATCCGTCGGGTAGAGTTCGTCGCTCCGGTCGTCTATGCCATTCCGGCCATGGACGAGTTGAAACGCCGGTTCTCGGGCTACGTCAACCCGGCCTACGAGGGCATCGCCTTCGAGCCGATCAAGGTCTGCGAGAAGGTCAGCCGCGAGACGCGTGAAGTAGAGTTTGAGTACGTTCATCTTGGCCACGATGCATCCAACGACGAGGTGCTGGCCGAGATTGACAAGCGCGGTCTCCGCCCTGCACTGCCTGAGGAGCTTCTCGGCTTTGCTGAGAAGTACCCCGATGAGCAGTTGAAGCATCCCATCGTAGCTCTCGGCTCCGTGACGGACGTGGGTGGCCACCGCGACGTCGCGTGTCTGTGGGGCGGTGACCGTGGCCGGGACCTCCACCTGGATTGGATCGGTGACGACTGGCGCGGCACCTATCGGTTCCTCGCCGTGCGCAAGGTATCTTCATAGCACTTGGACACTTGGACGCTCGGCCCTTAATACGGCACTTGGACACTTGGGCGACTTCTGGACCCTGTCTGGTGTACGAAATCCGCAACTTGGATTCTCGTACGCTGGGCAGGGTCTCTTTTATTTTGCTATAATCCAGTACGGATAGTAGACGAAACAGTCCGTGGCCAAGGCTTCGGGCGGTCGAAATCTGGATGGGTTCGTTTGTCCGCCCTCGCTTCAGCCTTCGCTAAAACTACAACTGGCAGAAAAGCTATGGCGGGCGCAGCCAGAATGCCGGGCGGTACGCCGGTCGGCAGAGCGCGACGGCCTGTCCATAATATGAAGATACTTGGTGTCAAAAGCTGGCGGGCTAATTGCCCCGAATAAAATTCAACCGCGAGGCCTTTTCGAGCGGTGGTGAACTTGATGGTTTTTGATACGGTCCTCTCGGCTCCGTGACGAACGTGGATGGCAACCGCAACGTCGCGTATCTGTGGAACGATGACAATGGCCGGAACCTCAACCTGAATTGGATCGATAACGACTGGAACGGCAACTATCGGTTCCTCGCCGTGCGCAAATCTCTTCGTGTTTTTTTAAACACCCTCATTCTCTGGATGGGGGTTGTTTCTTTTGCAGTATTTTTGCCAGTTTCCGAGGTCTTTTCCAACTTCGTTTAAGGGAATGGATAGGGCCGCATATTTTTTATGATCCAAGCATCGTACTTCCCACGCAATTTGCATGAAGAATTTAAGAAGATCCAATTTTGTTGCCGTTCTTACGACCAACGTATATTTTTGATCCGCTCCGGCATACCCGGCCAAAAATATGAGTTCAATCAGATCGGTAAACAAGGAATCAATCTTGGCGCCCAGTGAAAATTTAGATAAGCGCGGAAAATTTGAATAATGTGCGTGCCAAATTTTGTACATGTCCACTGTTTTTTGCAAAACTGGCAAGTTTGACGTGATTAGTTGCGGGGGGGGGTATACTCATAAGAATCCAAGAATTATAAATTAAAAATGCAAATTAATATGAAGCTGTGCACAGTCTCGTTTGAAGAAGTCGTGTCCCTGGAAAACTTGTGCGAAGCATGGCAAGAGTTTATACGAGGCAAGCGCAAAAAGAAAGACGTTCAGGCGTTCATGCTCAGTCTAGGCGACGAGATCGTTAATTTGCACGAGGATTTGATAAGTGGAAAATATGCGCATGGCGACTACCAGCATTTTCGGATTAATGATCCTAAGCCTCGTGAGATTCACAAGGCTTTAGTGCGCGACCGCCTATTGCATCACGCTATCCATCGAAAACTTTATCCGTTCTTTGCTACACTCTTTATGCCTGATTCGTTTTCATGCCAGATCGGAAAAGGCGTGCACCGAGCCCTGGAGCGCTTCGAAAATCTCGCAAGAAAGGTGAGTCAAAACAATACGAGGACATGCTGGATTTTGAAATGTGACATCCGAAAATTTTTCGCCAGCGTGGATCATGCCATTCTGTCCGATATCTTGCACAAGCGCATTGTGGATGAATGCCTTGTTGGTTTGCTTGAAAACATCATTACAAGTTTTGAAACAAGCACCGGTAAGGGAATCCCGCTCGGCAATCTGACGTCACAGCTTTTTTCTAACATTTATATGAATGAGCTCGATCGATATGTGAAACAGAATCTTCGCCTGAAGAATTACGCTCGCTACGCCGACGACTTCGTTTTTATGTCGCACGACCGATCTGCGCTGTCGGAATGTCTGCCAAAGGTTGCCACTTTCTTATCCGGGTCGCTCGCTTTGAGGCTTCATCCGGGCAAGGTTTTTATTAAAACGCTGGCCTCGGGTGTCGACTTTCTGGGCTGGGTGCATTTTCCGCATCACCGAGTGTTGCGCACAAAAACTAAAATCAGAATGGAAAAGCGTCTAAGCCGCTGTCAGGGGCGTCAGACGGTCGCATCATATCTTGGGATGCTTTCTCATGGGAATGCACACCGGCTTTCCGTGGAAATAGCCAATTTAAGCTGGCTTTTAGCTTGTAAGTAACCCCTCCTTGGGCGACTTGCCAATTTAGGGACTTTTTGCTAACCTATGCCCATTATGAAAGCCGATATCCATCCTACATACTACCCGGACGCCAAGATTGTCTGCGCCTGTGGAAACGAAATGACCGTTGGTTCTACTGTAAAAACCATCCACGTTGAGTTGTGTTCAAAGTGCCATCCTTTTTATACGGGCAAACAGAAGCTTATCGATACTGAGCGTCGCGTAGAAAAGTTCAAGGAAAAGGCTGCAGCCAAAAGCACGACTGCTGTGGGCAAAAAGGTCAAGGCCGAAAAGCGCGCCAAGGCCAAGGCTGACAAGAAGGCAGCTAAACAGCCGATGTCATTGATCGAAGAATAGATATTACACCCGCACTTATCAGCGTCAGGTTTTGTCTTTCATGATAAACTGGCGATGATAAGTGCGGGATTTTTATATGCCAAATTTAGTTGACCAATACAAAGAAGCTGAGAAGCGCTTAGCTCTGCTGGAAACTAAACTGGGAGACCAGGCTGTTTTAGGCAACTCCGAAAAAATGAAAGAAGCGACGCGTGCCTATGCCCAAACCAAGGAATTGCTGCGCATCGGCAAAAAATACATGGATGCTGACCGCGCAGTCAGCGAGGCTGAAGCTGCAAGCCAAGACCCTGAGATGCGCGAGTTGGCTGAGACTGAATTGCCTGCGCTCAAAGAGGATCTGAAGGCCAAGCAAGAAGCTTTTGAATTAGCTTTGGTCCCGCCTGGCCCATTCGATCACTCCAGTGCCATCATTGAAATCCGCGCTGGCGTGGGCGGGGACGAAGCATCGCTGTTCGCCGGTGATTTGTTCCGCATGTTCGCGCGTTACGCAGAACGCAATGGCTGGAAAATGGCGCTCGCGTCTGAATCGCGCAACGAACAGAGCGGTTATAAAGAAGTCATTTTCACTGTTCAGGCCGAAGGCGCATATGGCAGGTTGAAATCCGAGATGGGGGTCCATCGCGTACAGCGCGTCCCCACCACGGAAAAACAAGGCCGCATCCACACGTCCACGGCCACGGTCGCGGTCATGCCTGTACTGGAAGAAGCTGAGTTCAAAGTAGACCCCAAAGATTTGCGCATCGATACTTTTTGTGCGGGCGGCAAGGGCGGGCAGTCCGTGAACACTACCCATTCGGCAGTGCGCATTACGCATATACCGACGAATACCGTGGTCAACTGCCAAGACGAACGTTCGCAGACCCAGAATCGCGAACGCGCCATGCAGATTTTGCGCGCACGTCTTTGGGAAGAGCAGGAGCGTAAACGTCGATCCGAGCTGGATGCCGAACGTCGTTCGCAAATCGGCTCAGGTGACCGCTCGGAAAAAATCAGGACCTACAACTATCCTCAAGACCGGATTACTGACCATCGCATCAAAAAATCCTGGCACAACATCCAATACATTTTAGATGGCGACTTGGACGAGATTATCGCCGCAGTCAAGAGCGGGAAGATGGGTAATGAGAAGGATGAGGAATAAGGGCTGTATAAAGATAAAAAGACTAAAAGATGAAAAGCTTGAAATGAGGGGGTAAAGGTTGACAAGACCTGGGTTTTGTGGTAAACGTCTAATACCAATAACCCAAGCAGGAGGGACGTCAGATGACGATCAGTTACCGTATTGGACTGCTGTACCTTGCAATTTCACTTGTCTGTCTCGCTTCCTGCGGAGGAGGTTAGTTCACTTCCGCAACCGATGCATCTGGCGTTTCAGAAGACGGCAAAATCCAAAACCC